>DATAAG010000218.1:0-10464 GCA_036260235.1 Longimicrobium sp. | reverse complement strand
CGAAGCGCCTGGACCGGCCGGCTTCGTCTCCCTCTCCGCACGCCGTTTGTGCGGGGAGGGGCAGGGGAGGGGCCCTAATCCGCCGCAGGCGCGACGGCGGGAGTGGTGGCCGCGGCCGGCGTGCCGCCGCGCGCCGCGCCGGGATCGATGCCGAAGGTGAGGAACAGGCTCCCCAGCACCAGGGCGGCACTGGTCCAGAACGGGTAGCCCGTCCCCCAGTGGTCGAAGGTGAACCCCGCCCACAGCGGGGCCAGCACCCGCGCCGCGCCCCCGAAGCTCTGCTGCACTCCCATCACCACCCCCCGCTCGCGCGGATCGATGACGTGCGAGAGCAGCGCGGTCACGCACGGAAAGGTGAACGCCGTCCCCAGCGGCACGGTAGTGATCACCAGCGCGAGCGCCACGTAGCGCCAGCCGAGCGGAAAGGCGTCCGCCATCCCCAGCCGCAGCGGGGGAGGGCCGCGCCACACCACCGCCACGACCGCCGTCGCCGCCAGCCCGCCGGTGATGGCGAGCAGCCGCACCCGCTCGCTGCGCTCCATCGCCCGGGTGACGCGGGCCAGCAGCGCCAGCATCAGCAGCGCGACCGCCGCGGCGACGATGCGCGCATCCACCCGCGTGCTCCACGCGCCGCCGGGCAGGTTCACCGTCACGCCGCCGGGAACGCGCCAGGTGAAGGGCATCAGCATCAGCCCCACCCCCAGCAGCGTCTGACCCAGCCGCGCCAGCTTCGCCTCGCCCAGCCAGTCCACCATCTTTCCCAGCACCAGCGCCCGGACGATGACGGAGATCATCCCCGTCCACATGAAGACGTAGCCGATGGTCGCTGCCGTCACGCCGAAGCGGGCGGAGAGAAAGAGCGCCAGCGTGGCGGTGAAGCCCGCGAAGGCGCCCATGGCGATGGCGTAGATCCAGATCAGGCGCGGCGCGGGGGCGCCGGGGTGGCCCACCACCTCGTTGATCACCTCGCGCCCGCGCCGGGAGGGCGTGTGCGACGGGCCCCGCTCCGCCGGCTTGTTGGTCTCCGCCAGGAACGACCAGGCGAACAGCATGTTCACGGCGCAGAGCCCCGCCGCCAGCAGCCCCGGCGCCGCGCGGCCCCACTGCATGCTGGTGGAGCCCAGCACCGGGCCGATGGCCACGCCCGCGTTGGTGGCGGCGGAGAGCCACCCCAGGCTCTTGGCCCGGTCCTTCGGCTCGGTGGCGTCGGCGATGTAGGCCTGCAGCACGCCCACGGTGCCGCCGCCCGCGCCCTGCACCAGGCGGGAGAGAAGGAGCACCCAGAGCGAATGGGCGAAGGCGAACACCACGTACGAGATCGCCGCCGCGCCCAGGCCGATGAGCAGGGCGGGGCGGCGGCCGTGCCGGTCGGAGACGCGCCCCCAGAGCGGGGCGCTCAGCAGCTGCGCGAGGGAGAAGGCGGAGACCAGGACGCCCACCCAGAGGCCGCCGCCGCCCATGTCCTTGGCGTAGAACGGCAGGAGCGGGATGACCATCAGCACGCCCACCATGTCCACGAACGCCGTGATCAGCAGGACGGTGAGCTTGCCCAGACGGACCTCGCGCGGGTGTCGGTGGATGGATGCGGGCGCCGGTGCCCCGGCGTGCGGCAAACGTACCGGCGGTCCGGAATAGCGTCAATGCGGTGAACGGGTGACGGGGTGGTGGGGTGATGGGGGTGATGGGGTGGCGAGGTGAAGGTGGTGATGGGAACCGTGCGCCGCGCCGGGCGCCACGGGTTGAAACCCGTGGCTAGAAATGCCATAAGCCCCGTCCCGGCTCGCTGCGCTCGCCGAACGGGGCTTCAACTTCATTGGCACGTGGGGGCGGTGTTCGGCGCGAGGGCGGTTGCGGGCGCGCAGGCGAAGCCCCGCACGGACGCGTCAGCGGCCGGGGCGGGGCTTGTGGCCGTTCTGGCCGCGGGTTTCAACCCGCGGTGTTCCGCGAGGATGCACACGCCATCCCCCGCCCGTCCGTTTCCCTGCGGCCCCGTTCATCCCCTCACCCCCTCACCCCACCGCCGTTCCCGCCCGCAGCCGCTCGCGCAGCCACTCCGCCGCGTAGTCGATGGCCGCGGGAGGCAGGATGTGGCCGCCGTTCCACCACTTCAGCTCCTTCGGCTCTCCCGCGGCGTCGAACAGGCGCTGGGCCTGCTCCGGCTTCATGGTCCGGTCCGCGGTGCCGTGCACCATCAGCAGCGGGCGTCCGCGCAGCCTGCGCACGGCGCGGATGGGATCGGCCACGGCGCGCGCGACGGCGGAGAGCGGCGTTCCCGCCGGCAGGTCGCCCCCCGCGGCCAGGACCACGGCGCGCACGCCGGGGTCGTCCGCCGACGCCATCACCGCCAGGAACGACCCCAGCGAGTATCCCGCCACGGCCACGCACTCCCGGTCGATCTCCGGGCGGGCGCGCAGGTACCCCAGCGCCAGCCGGCACTCCCTGACCGCCTGCCGCCACAGGCCCACGATCGCCAGCGGGTTGCGCGCGGCCTGCGCCTGCAGCGGGTCCGTCCGCGTGCCGTGCAGCGGCAGGTCGATGGAGAGGCTGGCGATCCCGTGCCGCATCAGCGACCCGCCCACGCCCTCCGCCACGTGCTCCTTGCGCGACGAGTAGCCGTGCAGCAGCAGCACCCCCGGGGCGGGGACGGGCTCGCGCGGAAGCAGAAGGACGCCGGGGATGGCCTCGCCGCCGGCGTGGAACTCCAGCACTACACGGCGCCCCGCCGGCACCGCCTGCTCCGCGTGCGTGGTCTGGTGGATGCGCGTCTTCATGCGCGCGGCGCGGGGGCAAGAAGGCTGCCGCCGGCCGCGCAGCCGCCGGATTGCGGGAGGGGCGGCCGTGCGGCTATCCTCAGTGGAATCCGCGCGCTTCCCCCGTTTCCCTGGCCCATGCGCCCGCACCTCAAGTTCGCCGCCGTGCTCGCCATCCTCGCCGCCTGCGGCGAAGGCCCGCTGGACCCCGGCGACTACACGCTCGAGGGCACCTGGCTGGGCCGCGGCTTTCCGTTCGAGCTGTTCCTGTCGCTGGAGCAGGACGGCGAGAACCGCGTGACCGGCACCGGCGAGGTGCGCTCCCTCCAGGAAATCCTGGAGACGGTGGTCGTCCCCGGCGACCCGCCCGGGCTGGACACCGTGCGGATCGACACCGTCACCGTCGACACCGTGCGCTTCGACGTGCGCGGCCGGTGGGACTACCCCAGCTTCGAGCTGCGGCTGACGGCGGAGGGGTACGCCGGCGCGGAGTACGAGGGCACCTACGCCGCCGCGGACTCCATCGGCGGCACGCTGCGCGGCTCCGGCTTCACCGGCACCCCCATCCGCATCGTCCGGCAGCCGGAAGAAGACTGACCATCTCGCGAGGACCCATGCGCATCCGCACCTGGTTCGCCGCGGCGGGGCTCGCCGCGCTGGCCGCCGCGCCCGCCGCCGCGCAGGACACGCTGCCCACGCCGGCGCCCGTCGACGTCCCCCAGCCGGAGCCGGCGTCGCTGGCGCTGGCGGGCACCACCTGCCAGGGGATCGCGCGGTACCTGAACGTGCGCAGCGTGCTGGGCGGGCAGCTTTCCCCGGACGGGCGCGAGCTGCTCTTCATCACCGCCACCACCGGGCTGCCGCAGATCTGGATCGCGCCGGTGCGGCCGGACGGCCCCGCGGCGCCGCGGCAGGTGACCTTTGGCGCCAACCGGGTGCAGTTCGCGGAGTGGAGCCCTGACGGGCGGTGGATCGCGTACGGCACCGACCGCGGCGGCAACGAGCGGACGCAGATCTTTCTCCTTTCCCCCGACGGCACGCAGGAGCGCGAGCTCACGCCCGCGGACGACTACTTCCGGCTGTTCAGCGGGTGGTCGCCGCGGGGCCGGCGCATCGCGTACGTGAGCAACGAGCGCAACGGCGACGACTTCGACCTGTACCTGATGGACATCGGCGCGGACGGCCGCCCGTCGGCGCCGCGGATGGTGATGCAGGGGGCGGGGAACCTGGGGATCGAGGCGTGGCGCCCGGACGGCGAGGCGCTGGTGCTGACCCAGGACCGCGGCGAGGCGGACAACGACCTGTTCCTGCTGGACCTGCGCACGCGCAGGCTGGACACGCTCTTCATGCCGGAGCAGATGTCCAGCTACCGCGAGATCGAGTGGACGCCGGACGGGCAGGGCTTCTTCATCGCCACCAACCACGAGCGCGACTTCGCCGGGCTGGCGCACTACCACATCCCCGAGCGCGCGCTGCACTGGATGCAGGAGCCGCGGCACGACGTGGAGGCGGTCGCCCTCTCGCCGGACGGGCGGATCCTGGCGTACGCCGTCAACGAGGACGGCTGGTCGCGCCTGTTCATCCGCGACCTCACCGCCCAGCGCGACCTGTTCACCGGCGACCTGCCCGGCGGCGGCGGGGTGCTCACCGGTCTGGAGTGGGCCGACAGCGCGCAGCGCCTGGCCATCGGCGTCTCCGGCCCCGGGCTCCCCGGCGACGTCTGGGTGTTCGACGCGGCCACCGGGCAGATGGTCCGCGCCACGGAGAGCACGCTGGCGGGGCTCGATCCGGCGTCGTTCGTGCGCCCGGAGCCCGTGGAGATCGCCAGCTTCGACCGCGAGACCATCTACGGCCTGCTGTACAGGCCGTCCGGCGCGGAGGGGCGGCGTCCGCCGGTGGTGATGATGCTGCACGGCGGCCCCACCTCGCAGGCGCGGCCGTACTTCGACCCCGTGAAGCAGTACCTGCTGGCGCGCGGCTACGCGGTGCTGGACCTGAACTTCCGGGGATCGACGGGCTACGGGCAGCGCTTCACGCAGCTGGACAACCAGCGGCTGCGCCCCAACGCCGTGCGCGACCTGCAGGCGGCGGTGGAGTACCTGCGCCAGCGCGACGACGTGGACGGGCGCCGGGTGGCGGCCATGGGCGGCAGCTACGGGGGATACATGACGCTGGCCGCGGTGGCGCAGTTGCCGGAGTACTTCCAGGCGGGGGTGGACTTCGTGGGCGTCGCCAACTGGATCAGCGGGCTGGAGGACGCGTCGCCGCAGCTGAAGAACAGCGACCGCATCGAGTACGGCGACATCGACGACCCGGCGGACCGCGCCTTCTTCACGGAGATCTCGCCGCTCAGCTACGCGGACCGCATCCGCAGCCCGCTGATGGTGGTGCACGGCGCCAACGATCCGCGGGTGCCGGTGGCGGAGGCGGACCAGATCGTCCGCGCCGTGCGGCACCGCAACGGCGTCGTGGAGTACCTGCGCTTTCCGGACGAGGGGCACGGGATCGCGAAGCTGCAGAACCGCATCACGGCGTACCAGCGGATCGCGCGCTTCCTGGACCGGGTGCTGGGGAACGACCAGGTGGCGTGCCTGGGGCGGTGATGGAGTGATGGAGTGATGGAGTGATGGAGTGAACGGGGCTGGCTCCGCGCCTGAGCGGGTGAACCCACTGGCGGTGGGCACGAGGCGTGATCCTGAGGGAGCGCCCCGCGCAGGGACGCCGGATACGCTGCACCCTGCGCGCGACCGAAGGATCTTCTCGCCCAACCGGGTGGCGTGACGCCGTACGCGGATCCGGCGTCCGCAATCCGCGAAGGCGGATTTCGTGATGTTCCAGCAGCGGTTTCAACCGCCGGGCCGGGAGCCGGATGGGCCTGCTGAGATTGTCGATCAGGACGAATCCGGCGTTCAGGATCAGAGAAACCAACGAAGGACCAGACAGATGCACATTCGCAACACCGCGCTCCTCGCGGCGCTGCTGGCGGCGGCGCCGGCCGGGGCGCAGGACGCCTGGACGGTGCGGGCGCCCGCGCCGCAGGGGCTCAACCGCGCCGACGCGCAGGCCTCCACGCTGCGGCACCTGCAGAACCTCATCCGCATCAACACCGAGAACCCGCCCGGCAACGAGCTCCGGACGGCCATGTACTTCGACTCGGTGCTCCGCGCCGTCCCCGGCGTGGAGACGCGCATCCTGCGCTTCCCGGAGGACACCACGCGCGCCAACTTCATCGCGCGGCTGCGGGCCGGGAACCCGCGCCAGCGGCCGGTGCTGGTGATGGGCCACATGGACGTCGTCGGCGCCGACACCAGCAAGTGGGAGACGGACCCGTTCGTCCCCACCATCCAGGGCAACTACCTCTACGGCCGCGGCGCCATCGACGACAAGGGGATGCTGGCCGCCACCCTCACCGCGATGGCGCAGCTGGCGCAGCAGCGCAGCCGGCTGGACCGCGACATCATCTTCTTCGCCACCGCGGGCGAGGAGGGCGGGCCCATCTCCGGCGTGGACTGGATGATCCAGAACCACCGCGACCTCATCGGCGACGCGGAGTTCGCGCTCAACGAGGGCGGCCGCATCCGGGTGCAGGACGGCGCCGTGCGCACCGTCAACATCCAGACGACGGAGAAGGTCTACTACAACGTGATCGCCACGGCCACCGGCACCAGCGGCCACGGCTCCGTCCCGCTCCCCGACAACGCGCTGGCGGCGCTGGCCCGGGCGGTCAATCGGGTGCATGAGTGGCGCGCGCCGGTGCGGCTCATCGAGACCACGCGCATCTACTTCCAGCGCCTGGCCACCATCGAGGACGACCCGGCGATCCGGCAGGCGATGGAGGAGCTGACGGCGCCCGGCGCCTCGCAGGAGCAGATCGACCGGGCGGCGGCGGTGCTTTCGCGCGACCCGCTGCACAACGCGGTGCTGCGCACGGGCGCCTCGCTCACCCTGCTGAACGGCGGCTTCCGCGCCAACGTGATCCCCTCCGAGGGGCGCGCCACCTTCAACATGCGCATCATCCCCGGCGAGGACGCGGCGGAGCTGGTGCGGATGATGAACGAGATCGACGGCGAGGAGCAGGTGACCTTCGCGCTGGAGCAGCCGCCGGTCCCCGCGCCCCCGCCGTCGCCGGTGAGCACGGAGCTGTTCCAGGCGATGGAGGCGCAGGCGAAGGCGATGGCGCCCACCGCCACGGTGATCCCGTTCATGTCCACGGGCGCCACCGACGGCGCGGCGCTGCGGGCCATCGGCATCCCCACCTACGGCATCCTCCCCATGCCGATGCCCATCGAGGACGAGCTGCGGATGCACGGCGACAACGAGCGCGTCCCCGTCCCCGCGCTCGGCTGGGCGACGGAGTACATCTACCGCGTGCTGCGGCAGGTCGCGGGGTGATGGGGTGATGGGGTGATGGGAGCGCGCGGCACCGGGCAGGAACAGCGTCGCGCTTCGCGGGGACCCCTCACCCCCGGCCCCTCTCCCGCAAACTGCGCGGGAGAGGGGAGAACCCCACGCCGCCGCCCGGACGGCCATTCCGAAGGAGGCGCCGCGCGTCATCTGCCCCGGGAGGATCGGCCGGCGCCGACGGTGGAATCTACTCGCCGAACCTTGTGGCCCGCCTGCGCGCCCCGATCTCGCCCCCACAATCCGCCAGGGCGGATCCGCGAATGTCCCGCGGCGAATGCATCCGCTCCTGGAAGGCGGACGGCGCGACTCTCCGTGCCTCCCGCGGGGTGTGTCGCCGACCGTGACGGCAGATCGAGCTCCTGACTCCCACCTGCGCATGACCCGCCATCCGACATTCGCCCGACTTGCACTCTGCCTGGTGATTCCGGCTGCATCGCTCGCGTGGCCGCGGCCGGTGTCCGCGCAGGACACGGCGTACGCGGGGGTGCAGCGGGCGGCGGCGGAGCTGATGCGGACGAGCGGGACGCCGGGGGTGGCGGTGGTGGTGGTGCGCGGCGACCGCGTCGATTTCGCGCGCGGCTTCGGCGTGGCGGACGTGGAGACCGGCGCCCCGATGCGCACCGACCTGCTGGCGCAGATCGGCTCCGTCACCAAGCCGATGACGGCGGCGCTGGTGCTCACGCTGGCGCACGAGGGGCGGCTGGACGCCGGGGTCCCCGTCGGGCGCTACGTCCAGGGGCTGGCCCCGCGCCTCGCCGGCATCCCGCTGGGGCGGCTGCTGTCGCAGTCCTCCGGCCTGGCGGAGATGCCCGGCGACGATGGCACGCGCGAGGAGTCGCAGCTGCTGGCGTTCGCCCGCACGCTGGGCGACACGATCGCCATGCTGCCGCCGGGCACCTCCTTCTCGTACTCCAACCTCAACTTCTCCCTTGCCGGGCTGGCGGCGCAGCAGGCGGCGGACACGCCCTTCGCCGACCTGCTGGACGCACGCCTGCTGCAGCCGCTGGGGATGCGCCGGACCACCTTCCGCCCGATGCTGGCGATGACGTGGCCGCGCGCCGCGGGGCACGCGGGCCGGCCGGGAGAGGCGGCCACGGTCGTGCGGCCGCTGGCGGACGACTCGCGCATCTGGCCGGCGGGCTACCTCTTTTCCAGCGCGGATGAGGTGGCGCGCTTCATGGCCGCGCTGATGAACGGTGGCCGCGTCGGCGGTGTGCAGGCCATCCCCGCGGCCGTGGTGGACAGCATGCTGCGGCCGCGCGTGCACGTGCCGTCCATGCGCGACAGCCTGCGCTACGGCTACGGCCTGTTCTTCGACGTGCAGCGCGGGCGCGAGAACGCGTGGCACGCCGGCACCCTGCGCGGCTATTCGGCGGTGATGCGCTTCCTGCCGGTGGAGCGGGTGGGCGTGGTGGTGATCGGCAACCGCGACGGGGTGCGGATGGACCGCATCGCCGAGGCGGCCATCGCCGACGCGCTGCGGGCGAGCGGGATCGATCTGGACGGCCCGGCGCAGCCGGAGCCCGGCCCCGCCGTGGCGCTCTCGCGGGCGGAGATGGCGCGCTACACCGGCCGGTACGCCGGCCGCTTCACCGCCCAGGTGGTGGCGCGCGACGGCGGCCTGGTGCTGCGCCGGCTGAACCAGGAGCTGCCGCTCGTCCCCCTCGGCAACCACCGCTTCACCGTCCAGAGCCCCGGCGCGCCGCGACGCGATGTCCTGGTGATCATCCCCCCGGAAGGCGATCGCATCGGCTACATGCAGATGTGGCTCTGGACGCTGCCGCGCGTGGCGGATGCGGGCAGGTAACTGGCGACGGCCGTCACACGGTGCGGCGCTGGCGCGTTGGACAGCCGGGGTCTTCCCGCCGCCGCCTGACATCGCACCATGAAGAAGATCATCACCTGCGCCGCCATGCTGACGGCGGCGGCGTGCACGGAGTCCGGGCCGGACCCGGTGTACCCGGGGCTGGACTTCGTTTCGTTCAGCTACTCCGCGTTCGGCGGACGGCCGGGCGGCAGCTTTCTGGCCGCGGGCGACAACGGGCCGGAGGACGCCCGCATCGCGCTGGGGGACTGGGCAGGAGCGCAGGTGCCGGGCTCCGCGTCCACGCCGGTCATGGTGCTGGTCGGCTCCCGTTCGGCCGCAGGCGGAACGTACGACCTGCTCGTCATCCACCTGCCGCGCGACGCGCGGACGGGCGCCGTGGTGGATGCCACGCTGACGTGCGAAGCCGCTCCGGACTGCGCGCAGATCAGCCTCGGCTTCGGCCTCACCAGCTGGCCCGGGACAGCGGAGATCGCGTGCACCGTCCGTACGGGCCAGGTGCGGGTGACCACGCGGACCGAGCGCCGCCTCTTCGGTACCTTCTCCGGCACCGCCGTCTGCTCCGGCGCCGCCTTGGGCGAGACGCAGATCACCGGTGGCGTCTTCGACGTGCCGCTGCACACCCTCCCGTGATCCTCTGAGCTCGCGGCGCCCATTGCCTCACGCAGCGTCAGCAGAGTGGGCAGAGTCCAGGTTCTCTTCTGTCGACTCTGCTGACTCCGTGCCTGTGTGAGGCCGTTCTTCTTCAGAACTTCGTATCGCCCGGGTGGCGAGACGTCGCGTGCGGGCCGCGCCCTCTGCGCCAACCGCCACCGTACTGCAACCAGGGCGTGCGCTGCCGCATCAGAACCTCCGGTGCCGGCGCGGGAACTTGCGGCGGCGTTCCGTGGTTCCACAGCCCGCGGCGGTGCGGCCGCGGGTTCACCCTTCAGGCAGAGGGCGGGACGATGAGACACTGGATGCTGGCGCTGGCTCTCGGCGCCGCGGTTGGGGGCGGCGCGGCGCCGGCCGGGGCGCAGGCGCTCGCGGCGGAGGTGCGCCTGGACGCGGGCGTTCCCGTGGACGACAGCGACATCGACTACGACACCGGCGTGGGCTTCGGCGTGCGGGCGTCGCTGGCCCTGGCGCCCTCCTTCGCCGTCTACGGCGGCTGGTCGCGCTTCGAGTTCGACGAGGAGGACGTGCTGGGCGACGGCGAGGACGAGTTCGACAGCTTCGAGCTGGGCGGCCGCCTGGACCTGGCCGGCCACGGAAGCTCCACCAGCCCGTACTTCATCCTCGGCGCGGTCTTCCAGGCCGAAGACGACACGGGCATCGAAGCCGGCATCGGCGCCGAGCACGCCGTGAGCTGGAACCTTTCCGTGACCCCCGAGGTGCGCTACCGCCAGACCTTCGTGGTCAACTACCTCGCCCTGGGCATGGGCGCGCGCTTCCGCTTCTGACGCGCGGCCGATCTCCTCCCCCTCGCCGCGAGGAACGAGCGGG
>DATAAG010000217.1:0-4327 GCA_036260235.1 Longimicrobium sp. | reverse complement strand
GCCAGGGAGAGGATGGCGATGCCCGTCCAGAGGAGCCGGTTGTAGAGCAGGCCCCCGGCGACCTCGGGGAGCGTCACGTTCCGTTCGGCCACCGTCCAGTAGCGCACCGCGTCCTTGAGCGCGCGCCCCGCGAACGGCTCGGCCACCGCGACGGCCGTCTGACCGATGAACCCGGTCTGCAGGACGAAGAAGCCGGCGACGAAGCCGACGACGCCGAGGTACGCCGCCATCCTCTTCGCGCTGGCGACCATCACGCGCTCCATGATGGCGTCCTACCTGGGCGTGATCGGGTTCATCTCGGGCTTCTTCCTCCTCCAGGACGCCTTTGCCGACCGGCCGCAGCTCCAGACCGCGGTCGCCCTCGCCGAGCCGTTCGGCGCGCGCGCCCTGAACGACGCCACGCGGTACTGGACGGTGGCCGAACGGAACGTGACGCTGCCGGAGCTCGCGGGGGCACTGCTCTACAACCGGCTGCTCTGGATCGCCATCGCCATCCTCTGCCTGGCGCTCGCCTGTGCGGCGTACCGCGCCGCCGACCGGGGGATGTCGAAGCGCGAGCGGAAGAAGCAGAAGCTGGCGGAGCGCGCGCCCGCGGAACCGCCGCGCGTCGCAGAAACCACGGTGCTGCCCCGGCCACGGCACGGCAGCGCGGCACGGCGCGCGATGCTGTGGATGCGCACGCGCTTCGAGATCAAACAGGTGGTCCTGAGCCCGGCCTTCGTCGTCCTGATGGCGTGGGGGATGTACGTCACCGTGCTCGTCCTGACCACCCAGCGCGACCCGGACGGCCGCCCCACCTACCCGACCACGCTCTCGATGATTCCCGAGATCGCGGAGGGCATGGGGATGGCCCCGCTGATCGTGGCCATCTTCTACGCCGGCGAGCTGGTCTGGCGCGAGCGCGACCGGCGGATGCACGAGCTGGTGGACGCGGCGCCCATGCCCAGCTGGGTGTACGTGGTGTCGAAGACGCTGGCGATGGGGCTCGTGCTCATGGCCATCCTGCTGGCGAGCGTCGCCGCGTCGGTCGTCCTGCAGCTCTCCCTGGGATACACGGAGCTGGAGCTGGACAAGTACCTCCTCTGGTACGTGCTGCCGGGGGCCTGGGACATGCTGCTCCTGGCGGCGCTGGCCGTCTTCGTCCAGGCGGTCAGCCCCCACAAGGCGGTCGGCTGGGGGATCATGGTGCTCTTCCTGGTGTGGCGGCAGCTGAACACGGCCATCGACCACAACCTCCTCCTGTACGGCGGCACGCCCTACACGCCGCTCAGCGACATGAACGGCGCCGGGTCGTTCTGGAAGGGCGCGTGGACGTTCCGCGTGTACTGGGGCGCGTTCGCGCTGCTGCTGCTGGTGGCCGCGCACCTGCTGTGGAGGCGCGGCACCGAGGTCCGGCTCAGGGCGAGGCTCGCGCACGCGCGGCGGCGCCTGGCGGGCGCGCCGGGATGGGTGGCCGGCGCGGCGCTGCTGACGTTCGTCGCGACGGGCGCCTGCGCGTACTACAACACGGACGTCCTGAACGAGTACCGGACGCAGGGCGCGGCCCAGGCGCATGCGGCCGCGTACGAGAAGAAGTACGGGAGATACGCCGACCTGCCGCAGCCCAGGATCGTGGACCTTACGCTCGACGTCGCGCTCTATCCGGAGGAGCGGCGAGCCGTGACCAGGGGCAGTCTTCGCCTCCGCAACCTGGCGGAGCAGCCGATTCCCGACATCCACGTCCGCGTGCTGGGCGACGACCTGGAGCTCGCCAGCGCGACCATCCCCGGTGCGCGGCTGGTGGCCCACGACGCCCGCTACCGCTATCGCATCTATCGCCTGGGCCGTCCGATGCAGCCCGGCGAAGAGCGGGTGATGGCCTTCCAGACGCGGCTCCGGGTCCGCGGCTTCCGCAACCAGCCGACGTTTACCCGGCTGGTGGAGAACGGCACCTTCCTCAACGAGGCCCACCTGATGCCGGCGATCGGCGTGGTCCGCGCCGGGATGCTGCAGGATCCCGATGCCCGGCGCAGGCACGGCCTGCCGGAGGCGCCCGGGATCGCCAGGCTGGAAGACCTGGCCGCGACGGCGAGCACCACGTACGGGCGCGGATGGGCGAAGTCCGACATCACCGTGTCCACGTCGGCGGACCAGGTGCCGCTCGCGCCCGGCAACAAGGTCTCGGACGTGGTGCGCGGCGGCAGGCGCGTCGCGCGCTTCGTGTCGGGCGTGCCGGTCCATCCGCGCTTCTCCGTCCAGTCCGCCCGCTACGCGGAGAAGCACCGCCGGCACGCGGGCGTGGACCTGGCCGTCTACTACCACCCCGCCCACGCGTGGAACGTGGACCGCATGCTCGACGCGCTCGCGGCGGCGCTCGACTACTACCAGGCGAACTTCGGCCCCTATCCGTTCGACCATGCCCGGATCGTGGAGTTCCCGGGGTACCTGGACTTCGCGCAGGCGTTCCCCGGCACGATCCCCTATTCGGAAGACGTGGGCTTCGCCTCCGACTTCAACGCGCCGGAGTCGATCGACTACGTCTCGTACCTCACCGCGCACGAGCTGGCGCACCAGTACTGGGCGCACCAGGTGGTCGGCGCGGACATGGAGGGGCGGGAGCTGCTCTCCGAGACCCTGGCCCAGTATTCCGCGCAGATGGTGATGAAGAAGCTGCGCGGCGAGGACTACATGCGCCGCTACCTGCAATACGAGCTGGACCGATACCTGGAGGGCCGGGGCTATTCCGCGGCGGAGGAGCCGACGCTCACCCGCGTGGCCGGGCAGGACCACGTCACCTACCGCAAGGGAGCGATGGCGATGTACCTGCTGCAGGAGCGGCTGGGCGAGGATGCCGTCAACCGGGCGCTGCGGACGCTGCTGAGCCGCTACGCGTTCAAGGGCGCGCCGTTCCCCCGCTCGCTGGACCTGGTCGCGGCCCTGCGCGCCGAGGCGAAGACGCCGGAAGAGCAGGCGCTGATCACCGACCTCTTCGAGCGCATTACCCTCTACCACCTGCAGGTCACCGGGCCCACGGCCGTGCGCCGCGCGGACGGCAGGTGGAACGTGACGGTGCCGGTGGAGGCGAAGAAGTTCTACGCCGACGGCAAAGGCGCCGAGACGGAGACGCCGCTCGCCGAGCGCATCGAAATCGGCCTCTTTACCGCCGAGCCCGGCCGCGACGCGTTCGACGCATCGCGCGTGGTCCTGCTGGAGCGCCACCCCATCCGCTCCGGCCGCCAGGTGCTGCGCTTCGTGACCGACCGCAAGCCGACGCATGCCGGCATCGACCCTTACAACTTCTACATCGACCGCAATTCAGCGGACAACGTGCTGCCGGTGAGGTAAATGAGGATGCGACCGGCGTCTCCGGATGAGGCCTCACGGGGTGGCTGGCCGGACTGCTGCCCGGCGAGGAGCAGCCGCACCGCATCTTTCCTGCGCCGCGAATTCCTTGCGCGCCCGGTGGAGCGCGGGTAGTATGCATATTGTTATGCGACGTTAAATAATGAATCCCGCCGTCGCCCTCGAGCTCCTGAACGCAGTATCCCACCCGCCATCGAGTTTTCCCGCATTGCGTTCCATGAAGGCGGCCCGCCGGCCGTCTCCGCACGGGCGCGTGGTCCGCTCCGGACGCGTCCGGGCGCAGGTCTCACTCCGGATCGGGAGAGGATGCCCGTATGCACTCGCGGAGAAGGTGCGCTCTCGCGGCCGTTGCGCTCGCCCTGGGGCTGGCGGCCTGCTCGGACACGCCCAGCGTGCCGGACGGAAACCGCGCGCAGGCGCCGGTTTTCCGCCAGGACGGTGGCACGTCGCAGGCGATCCCCGACCGGTACATCGTGGTGTTCGAAAACGACGTGCGCGACGCTCCGGGCCTGACGCGGGAGATGGCCGGCGCGCACGGCGGGACGCTGCACTACACCTACCAGCACGCCATCAAGGGCTTCGCGGCCACCCTCCCCGCCGCCGCGGTGGAAGCGCTGCGCCGCAACCCGAACGTGGCCTACGTGGAGCAGGATCAGCAGGTGACGCTGTCGCAGGTGGCGGCACCGTGGGGGATCGATCGAGTGGACCAGCGCGACCTGCCCCTGAACGGACTCTACACCTTCAACCACGCCGGCTCGGGCGTCCGGGCGTACGTCATCGACACCGGCATCCAGACCTCGCACCCGGAGTTCGGCGGGCGTGCCTCGGTGGGGTACGATGCGCTGGGCGGGAACGGGCAGGACTGCAACGGGCACGGCACGCACGTGGCCGGCACGCTGGGCGGCGCCAACTACGGAGTCGCCAGGTCGGTGCGCCTGGTCGCCGTGCGCGTGTTCGGGTGCAGCGGCGGCTCGCCGAACTCCAC
>DATAAG010000216.1:0-2440 GCA_036260235.1 Longimicrobium sp. | reverse complement strand
CCCTCTTTTTCGGAGTGGAATGTTGACGAAACCCAATGCGAGGGAGTATCATAAGCATAGTTACCTTTCAGACACCGCGGGAACAAAAACCCAAATCGGAACCGCGCGGTTGGGCGCCATGTGATCGCGTCCACTTCACGGTTAAGTTTCGAGGCGGGAGATGAAAGCACGTTTCCGCCTTCTGGAGCACGGTCCGAGCGGTGCGCGGAGCCCCGGGCACAGGCGGAGCCCGGCCGGAAGGTGGACGCCCGTTCAGCCTGGAGCGGGGCCGCTCGCCGCGCGACCGTCCCCGCGCGCGAAGGCGTCGGGGGGCCGGAGGTGAAGGTGCCGTTGGTTGAGCCGTTCACCCGGCCGGTGCTCAGGGACTTCGCCCAGGATGTGATGGACGCCCATCTCGCCCGGGTGGACTCGGACGAGATGGCGCAGTTGCTCGCGCTCCTGCGCGAGTCCACCGTCGCATGACCTCCCACTTCCTCACACTGCGGGTGAGCGGCCGGCTCGTCGGCGCGCCCGGCCGCCCCCGCCGCGCGGAATCCACCCGCGGCACCGACGTCTTCCCTCGCCCTGCCGCTTCGCTTGGCGCGAGGGGATCCGTGCGCGTTCCACACACCTTCTTCACTGGTGTCCCCAGGGCATGAACTCCGTCGCGACGCTCACCGACCTGACACCGGCCCAGCGCCTGGAGCTCCTGAAGATGGCGCGGGCCCGCAAGCTGGTGGGGGACCGGTCGGAGCTTCCGCCGATCGAGCCCGCCGCCCGCGAGGGCCGGCTGCCGCTGTCGTTCGCGCAGGAGCGGCTCTGGTTCATCGACCAGCTGGAGCCGGGAAGCGCCGTCTACAACCTCGCCGCGGGATCGCGCCTGGGGGGTGCTCTGGACGGGGCGGCGCTGGAGCGCGCGCTGGGCGAGATCGTGCGGCGTCACGAGGCGCTGCGGACGGTCTTCCCCGAGGTGGACGGCTCGCCGGTGCAGGTGATCGCGCCCTTCGGCGCCTTCGCCCTCCCGGTGGAGGACCTGTCGGCGCTCAGCGAGGCGGATCGCGAGGCGGCGGTCAGGCGCCGGGCCGGCGAGGAGGCGCGGCGGCCGTTCGACCTCTCGGCGGGGCCGCTCTTCCGCGCTTCGCTGCTGCGGCTGCATGCCGAAGATCACGTGCTGCTGCTCTCGATGCACCACATCGTCAGCGACGGGTGGAGCATGGGGGTGCTCTTCCGGGAGCTGTCGGCGCTGTACGAGGCGTACCGCGAGGGACGGGAATCGCCGCTGCCGGAGCTGGGGGTGCAGTACGCCGACTACGCCGTCTGGCAGCGCGAGCAGCTGGAGGGCGCCCTGGAGCAGCAACTCGGCTACTGGCGGGAGCGGCTCGCGGACGTACCCGCGCTGCTGGAGCTGCCCACGGACCATCCTCGCCCGGCCGTGCAGACGTTCCGGGGGGCGAGCGAGCGCGTCCAGCTCCCCCGGGAGGTGCTGGAGAGGCTGCGCGCGCTGGGCCGGCAGGAGAGCGCGACGCTCTACATGGTGGTGCTCTCCGCCTTCCAGGTGCTGCTCTCGAAGTACAGCGGGAGCGAGGACGTGGTGGTGGGCAGCCCGATCGCCGGGCGGGGGCGGCACGAGGTGGAGGGGCTGATCGGCTTCTTCGTCAACACGCTGGTGCTGCGGACCGACGTGTCCGGAGATCCGAGCTTCCGTGAGCTTCTGGGGCGGGTGCGCGAGGTGACGCTGGGCGCGTACGAGCACCAGGAGGTGCCCTTCGAAAGGCTCGTGGCGGAGCTGAGCCCCGAGCGGTCCCTGAGCCACTCGCCGCTCTTCCAGGTGGCGTTCACAGTGGACAACGCCCAGGACGCGGGCGGCGGGCTCGCGGGGCTGAGCGGGCAGGGAGTGGGAACGGAGCTCGAGGTCGCCAAGTTCGACCTATCGCTGAGCCTGACGGAGACCGCCCAGGGGCTGCGCGGGTGGCTGTCGTACAGCACCGACCTCTTCGAGCGCGGCACGATCGTGCGGATGCTCGGCCACCTGGCACGGGTGCTGGAGCAGGTCGCCGCGGACGCGGACGTGCGGCTTTCGCAGCTGGAGCTGCTCGGGGAGTCGGAGCGCGCGCTCGTGCTGGAGGAGTGGAACCGGACCGAAGCGGAGTATCCGGCGGACCGGTGCATCCACGAGCTGTTCGAGGTGCAGGCGGCGCGGACGCCTGACGCGGTGGCGGTGGTCTGCGAGGACGAGACGCTGAGCTACGCCGCGCTGAACGCCCGCGCCAACCGGCTGGCGCACCACCTCCGCGCGCTCGGCGTGAGGCCGGACGCACGCGTGGCGATCTGCGTGGAGCGCGGCCCGGAGATGATCGCCGGCCTGCTGGCCATCCTCAAGGCGGGCGGCGCCTACGTGCCGCTGGACCCGGCGTACCCCGCCGACCGGCTGCGCTACATGCTGGAGGACAGCGCGCCGGCG
>DATAAG010000215.1:0-2739 GCA_036260235.1 Longimicrobium sp. | reverse complement strand
ATTCAGGGAGGCGCCCCCCGGATCTTGCCGCCCACTCACCAGCATGCGCGCCGACTGAAGAATCTGTACGCTGGGCGGCAGGATCTCGCGGCTACGGTGAGTTCCCCGGACGATGTCCGGGGCGGGTTCGGCGCGAGGGGCGGGAGATTCTTCGGTCGCGCCACAGGCTCCGTGCTCATCCGTCGGTTCGGCGCGGGCGCTCCCTGAATGCAAAGGGTCTGGTGCGAGCCGCCGCGCCCCCTCCGGGCTCGCATTACTCGCCCACCTCCCCCAAAAACCCCTGGGGGAGGTTGAACTGCTCTTTCGTCCTACAGGGTCGGCACAGCCAGCGGGTGACTCAGAATGACAGGTGTTTTTCCGGATCTGGTATCACTCCATCACTCCATCACTCCATCACCGGGAGCGGTTCAGGCCCATGCGCAGGCGCACCTCGCGGGGAACCTGCATCTCGCGCATCACCGTCTCCGCGTCGCGCAGACCCAGCACCTCGCGCTGCACCACGTAGTACCACAGCGCCTCCCCCGCCGCGCCGACGAGGGCATCGCGCTCACCGGCTCCCGTGCCGCCGGACGCGTCGAACGCGGCCAGCGCATCCAGCGCGGACTGCAGCCGCCGCCCCAGCCGGGCCAGGACGGCGGCCTTCTCCTGCAAGACCTCGTACTGCAGCACGTCCAGCTGGCCGCCCTCGTTCCGGGCGGAAAGCCTGCGCGGCGTCCTCTGCGTCATCCGGCAACCCTCGTCGTCGATCCACGGGCATCCCACTCGGCGCGGAATCGGATGATACACCTCATCCGGCGCGCCCGGCCAGCTCCGCCAGGGCGGAGACTACTCCGCCGGGCGCCGCACGGTACGCGCGAGGTACTCCCGCACCCGGTCCAGCGTCCGGGGCGACGACCAGACGCGCAGCGCCTCGCGGTCGTGCGCCTCGCCGTGGCGCCGCAGCCGGTCCAGCGCATCCGCGCGCAGGTACCGCTTGGTCAGGCTGAACACCTCGCCGGGGACCAGGGCGAGCTGGGAGGCGATCTCGCGCGCCCGCTCCTGCAGCCGGCCGGGCGCCACGACCTCGTCCACGAACCCGAGCTCCCGCGCCTCGGCCGGCAGGTACGTCCGTCCGCGGAACACCACGTCCGGGAACCGCTCGGGAGAGACGGCGGAGCGGACCACCTCCAGCGGCACGGCCGGGAACGGCACGCCCACCAGCAGCTCCGGCACGCCCATCCGCCACTCGCCCTCCGCCATCAGCCGGTAGTCGCCGGCCCAGAGCATCAGGCATCCGCCCGCGATGGCGTGGCCGTTCGCCGCGACCACCACCGGCCTGGACAGCTCGAACAGCGCGCGGATCATGTCGCACAGCAGCGGAAAGAAGCGCCGCACGTACTCCGTTCCACCTTCGGTGAGCCGGAACAGGTCCACGCCGGGGGAGAACATGGTGCCGGTGCCGGTAAGGACCAGCGCGCGCACCTCGTCGTCCGCTTCCGCCGCGGCGAGCTCGCGCACCAGCGCCGCGGCCAGCGCGTCGTCCAGCGCGTTCGCCTTTCCGTGCGCCAGCCGCAGGGTCAGGATGCCGCCGCTCAGGTCGCGTTCGAGCATGGGATTCCGGGATACCGGTGGAGGGTGGGCAACGATGCTCGTGATGGATGCCAGAAGAAGATCCTTCGGTGGCGCGCCGGCGGTCGTGCGGACGCCGTTTGCGAGTGGCGCGCCCTCCGGAAAGACAAACGCGCGCGCTCTGGAGACAACCCTGCGCACGGCGTCCGGCAGCGCCCGTTCAGGCACCCGCGGCAGGCTTCTTCGCGACGAAGACCTCGGACGGGTACTCCACCTCGGAGTGCTGAAAGGGCACCACGCGCGGCTCGAAGCCGACCTCGGAGAGCAGGCGCAGCCAGTCGGCGCGGGAGAACAGGCCGTCCACGTGGCGGTCGCGCGTCACGCGCACGCTGCCGTCCGCCTCGCGCAGCAGGCAGGCGTACTCGGTGACGTACGAGGTGTCGGCCGGGTCGGGGTCCCACGACCACTCCAGGTAGCGGAGCCCGCGGCCGTCCGCGCCGTCGTGGCCGCCGTGGTCCGTGCCCGGCTGAAAGTTCTCGCGCACGAAGTCGGGGCAGAAGAGCGCCACGCCGCCGGGGCGGCAGTGCACGTACGCCGTCTCCATCGCCCGCCGCAGGTCCGCCCCGGTGGCCATGTAGCAGACCGCGTCGTGCACGAACACGCAGTCGAACTCGCGCGCCAGGCGCACGGTGCGCATGTCGCCCTGCAGGTGCTCGCACTCCGGGTTCAGCGCGCGGCTCACCTGCAGCATCCCCGGCGAGAGGTCCACCAGCACCATCCGGAACCGCGCCTTCATGTGCGACGCGTTGTTCCCGCCGCCGCTCCCCAGCTCCAGCACCGTCCGCGGCGGCGTATCGGACGCTTCCAGCAGCGTCCGCGTGTAGAACGCCGCCTCCTCCGCGTAGTCCTCCGGCGCGGAGAGGAGCGGCCACCACGCCGCCAGCTCCCCGTACATCATCGTCCCGCCGACGCCGGCATCGTCCAGTCCTGGTGTCGAGATCGCGGTATCCACTTGATCCTCAGGGTTCATCCCGGATTCACCCGCATTCGGCTCACGTGGAGGAAGCCGGGGAGCAGAGGAACAGCCGAAGTCCCCTGCTCCCGCTGCGTTCCCCTGCGCGAGAGACGCCTTTCAGCGGACCTGAAATCACCGAAGGGATCAGCCGGTTCCGCTGCCGCGCGCGGGCACGG
>DATAAG010000214.1:0-21397 GCA_036260235.1 Longimicrobium sp. | reverse complement strand
CCATCGCGGCGTGCTACGGCGCCTCGCGCGAGCTCACGCGCCTGCGCACGGACGACAGCTCCGCCGTGCGCCTGTTCCGCACCGCCGCCGCCGCCCTGTACGGCACCGTGCCGCCCGACACCCCCCGCATCTCGGCGATGTTCTGAAGCGCGAAGAAGCATACGGACCGAGGCACGGCGGGATCGCAATCCCCTGGCGCCTCGGTTCGTGATCCGCCGGATCTACGCCGCGCGGCGTGGGACCGGCCGGCGCTTCACGACAGGCTTCTCTCCCAGCCGAGCCTTGATCGCTCCCGTGATCCAGGTGTTGAGGCTTTCGCGTGCATCCCTGGCAGCCAGGGCGACCTCGCGATGCAATTCTGGCGGAATGCGCAGGACGAAGCGTCCCGAGCAGGGCTTCTGCGGCTCCAGGCCCTGTTCTTTGCAGAAGGCGATGTAGCCGTCCACGCCATCCCGAAAATCGGCCTCGAGCGCCTCCACCGTGACCCCCTTGAAGGAAACGATGTCGGTGATCGCCTCGACGCGGCCATAGAACTGCCGCTCGTCAGGGTCGTACTCGATGGAGCCGGTATAGCCTTTGTACTTCATTCGTTGACTCCAATGCCTGCGGCCGTGAGCAGTTCCCGAATTTCGCGGATCATCATCCGCGAGGCCTCTTTTCGGGGGTGGGGCCGATGAACGTGGGCTACACGGCCGCGTAGATTGATAGACACGCGCGATCCTTCGCTCTCCCCGATCACGGCTCCGTAGTGAACGAGCATCGATTCCACGTCTGCCCAGACGATGGTCGCGCTCACCGGATTCCGGAACACCGCTTCCAGCGTACGCCGGTGCCAGTTGCTCATGCATAGTACTATTCCGTGGTATCAAAGGCAAGGACCAGTGATGCTGGCCCGGGCGGCCGGGCCAAGGGAATAATCGCGTGAGAAATGCCGCGTCAATGCAGCGCCAGAACACGGTCAACGACCGTACAGGCGTGTTCGGGAGGAGGCGGAAAACGAGAGCGCCCGCCGTCCGGAAAGCGGACGGCGGGCGCGGTGTCGGGAGACGCGGGCGGTCAGCTGCCGGGGCGGCGGCGGAAGATCGTTCCACCCAGGCTCAGGCTGTCGGCCGCGGTGGTGGCGTCACGGAAGAAGAACTGCACCGGCTGGCCGCTGCCGGGAAGGAGCTCCACCCGCAGCGCGTCGGGCCGCGTGAACGGGTCCATCCGCGCGGACAGGTTGCCCAGCGTGGCCCACAGCTCCCGGTTCTCCAGCAGCCGCACCTGCAGCGTCCCCATCATCTCGCTCTCGTAGGTGCCCGTGAAGAACGGCTTGCGCTCGTCCGGCGTGGGCGGGCGCGCGGCGCGGCGGGCCAGGTCCTCGCGCACCCGCTGCCGCCACTCCGCGGCGCCGGCGATCATCCGTTCGCGTTCGGCGGCGTACCTGGCGTTCACGCCGGGGCGGCCCAGCAGCAGGTCGTACGCGTAGGTGGCGATCACGTCGGGCGCCATGGAGGCCGTCGGCGAGCCGTCGTTGACGAGCACCGCCACGCCGATGCCGCGGTCCGGGAGGAAGGAGACGTGCGCGCGCCACCCCTCGAATCCGCCGAAGTGGTGGATCATCCGCTCGCCCTCGTAGTCCGCCGTGTGCCAGCCGAGCCCATACCCGCGGCGATGGTAGCGGTAGAAGGTGTCGTTCTCCACGGCGTACGGCGTGTGCGCCATCCGGATCACGGCTTCTGGCAAGGCCTGCCGCCCGTCCACGCGGCCGCCGTCCAGCTGCGCCTGCAGCCAGCGCACCAGGTCTTCGGCGGTGGTGAACATGCCGCCGGCCGGGTGCATGGTGTTGTCCTGCTTTTCCATCGTCAGGCGCACCACGCTGTCCGCGCCGGTCAGGTGGGGCGACGCCAGCGGCCACCCCGCGGCGCGCGCCTCGCTCACCCGCGCGGTGGTGTGCGCCATCCCCAGCGGGCGAAAGACCTCGTCGCGCAGCAGGTCCTGCCACTCGCGGCCGGTGGCGCGCTCCATGGCCAGCGCGGCGACCACGTAGCCCAGGTTGTCGTAGCGGTAGGTGCGCGGGATGGGCGTGCTCTGCCCCAGCAGGCGGACCAGCAGGGCGTCGTCGTGGTCGCCGCTGAAGGCGGTGCGAAAGACGACCGGTTCGTTGCGCACCCCGCTGGTGTGCGTGAGCAGCGACCGCAGCGTCACCGAGTCCGCAGAGAGCGGCGCGTTCATCCGCAGCTCCGGGAGGTACCGGCTGAGCGGCGCGTCCAGGTCGATGACGCCGCGCTGGTGCAGGACGGCGGCGAGCGTCCCCGTGAACGACTTGGTGGACGAGGCGATGTAGAAGCCGGTGGCGGGCGTCACCGGCTCGCGGGTGCGGACGTCGCGCACGCCGAAGCCGCGCACGAACGCCGGGCCGTCGCGCCTCACCACCACGACGGCAATGCCGGGGACGAAGCCCTGGTCCACCATCCCGCGGACGAAGGGCTCCAGGCTGTCCGCCAGCACGTCCGCCGCGGCCGGGGCGGACGGCGCGCCGGCCGGGGCGGCGGAGGAGTACGAGCCGGAGGTACAGGCGGCGAGGGATGCGAGGGCGATCATGCCCAGTGCGGCGTGAGTGCGCATGGATGAGCCTCCGCTGGCGTGGTGGATGGACGGCCGCAAGAACCCGTCCGCTCCTTCACCTTATTCCATTGGAAGACCCGCTGTCTTGAATGGATGAAACCCTGTGAGACCGCATCCTGAAAGGAATGGCCTCACGCAGAGTCAGCAGAGTGAGCAGAGCAGAGTTCTCCCCTCGCCGGGTCCGAGGTCCCTGCCCGGAGGCCTGCTTTTGCCGTAGAAAGAACTCTGTTGGCTCTGCTGACTCTGCTGACTCTGCGTGAGACGAATCGGTTTTGCTTTCCCCCCGGCGGGCCCTTTGCGCGCATCACACCGCGGCGGGGGTGGCGGCGGCGCGGCGCAGGGCGCCGGGGGTGAGGCCGGTGGCGCGCCGCAGCTCGCGCGTCAGGTGGGCCTGGTCCGCGAACCCCGCCTCGTACGCGATGCGTGCCAGCGGCAGCTCCGTGGAGGCGACCCGGTCCGCCGCGGCGCGGACGCGCAGGCGCCGGGCGTACTCCGTCACCGGGACCCCGTAGGCGCGGCGGAAGGCGCGGGCCAGCGAGACCGGGTGCACCCCCGCGGCCCGGGCCAGGTCGCGCACGGGCGGCGCCGCGCCGGCCTGGTCGTGCAGGCGGTCGCGGACGCGGCGCAGCCATCCCGGCGCCTCCGCCGTCGCCGGCGCGGAGCCGGCCGCCTCCAGCGCGTCCAGCGTCTCCCACAGCCCGTCCAGCAGCAGCTGCGCCGCCCGCTCCGGCTCCGCGCGGGCGGACTGCAGCAGCCGCCAGAGCACCCGGGGCGCCTCGCCCGCGTCCACCCACCGCCACCGGGCCAGCGCCGCGGCCCGGCAGGCGGCGTCCGCCTCCGCCTCCGGCTCGATGCTGATGCTCACCATCCGCGTGGGCACGGGACCGAAGAGGTTGCGGTGCACGGTGCCGGCGGGCTTCACCACCAGCGCCCCCGCCGTCCCCTGGTGCTCGCGCCGGCCGACGCCCTCCTCCACCGCGCCGCGCAGCACCATGCTGACCTGCGTGCCCGGGTGCCAGTGCGGCGCCATCCGCTCGCCGGGGGCGTAGTCCGTCACCACCAGCCGCACGCCGCCCGCATCGATCTTCATCGCTCGTCCACTTCTCCCACGCGGTGTCCAATCCGTACCGGAGACCCGGCGCACGGGAACCGGACCCGTTGCCGGGGCGGGCCTCCCGCCTCTATTGTTTCCCGAACGTACGCCCGTTCGCCACAGCGTTCCCTTTCCTACGATGCGATCGATCCCGCGTTTCATCGCCCTGGCCGCGCTCTGCCTGGCGGTGCTGGGCGCCCCTCCGCTCCGCGCGCAAACTCCGCTCCCGTCCATCGCCGACAAGACGCGGGGGATGGAGAAGCGCGACGGCTTTCTTCCCGTCTACTGGGAGGCGGCGGCCGGAAAGCTGTGGATGGAGATCCCGCGCGCGGGCGAGGAGCTGATCTACGTCGTCTCCCTGCCGGCGGGGATCGGATCGAACGACATCGGCCTGGACCGCGGGCAGATCGGCGGCGAGCGGCTGGTGCGCTTCGAGCGGGTGGGGCCCCGGGTGCTGCTGGTGCAGCCCAACCAAGGGTACCGCGCCTCGTCGCAGGATCCCCTGGAGCGGCGGGCGGTGGAGGAGTCGTTCGCGCAGTCGGTGCTCTGGGGCTTCGAGGTGAAGGCGGAGCAGGACGGACGGGTGCTGGTGGACGCGACGGACTTCGTGCTGCGCGACGCGCACGGGGTGATCCCCACCCTGCGCCGCACCCGCCAGGGCGACTACCGGCTGGACGCCACCCGCAGCGCCCTCCACCTGCCCAACACGAAGGCGTTCCCGCGCAACACGGAGGTCGAGGTCACGCTGACCTTCACCGGCGACAACCCGGGGCAGTGGGTGCGCGACGTGACGCCCACGCCGGAGGCGATCACCGTGCGCCAGCGGCACTCGTTCGTGGCGCTGCCGCCGCCGGGGTACGAGCCGCGCCGCAGCGACCCGCGCGCCGGCTACTTCGGCATCGACTACTTCGACTTCTCGTCGCCGGTGGGCGAGGAGATCACGCAGCGCTTCATCAGCCGCCACCGGCTGGAGAAGCGCGACCCCACGGCTCCCGTCAGCGACCCGGTGGAGCCGATCGTCTACTACGTGGACGCCGGCGCGCCGGAGCCGATCCGCAGCGCGCTGGTGGACGGCGCGCGGTGGTGGAACCAGGCGTTCGAGGCGGCGGGGTACCGCGACGCCTTCCGGGTGGAGGTGATGCCGGACAGCATCGACCCCATGGACGCGCGCTACAACGTGATCCAGTGGGTGCACCGCTCCACGCGCGGGTGGAGCTACGGCAACACGGTCACCGACCCGCGCACGGGCGAGATCATCAAGGGCCACGTGACGCTGGGGAGCCTGCGGGTGCGGCAGGACTACCTGCTGGCGGAGGGGCTGCTTTCGCCGTACGTAACGGGGACGGAGGTGCCGCCGGAGATGGAAAGGATGGCGCTGGCCCGCATCCGCCAGCTGTCGGCGCACGAGGTGGGGCACACGCTGGGGCTGGCGCACAACTACGTCAGCAGCACGCAGAACCGCGCCTCGGTGATGGACTATCCGCATCCCCTCGTCCGCCTGCGCGAGGACGGAAGCATCGACCTCTCCGACGCGTACACGGCGGAGATCGGCGCGTGGGACAGGATCGCCATCACCTGGGGGTACCAGGACTTCCCTCCGGGGACGGACGAGCGGCTGGCGCTGGACCGCATCCTGGCGGAGGGGCGGGCGCGGGGGATCACCTTCCTGACCGACCAGGACGCGCGCTCGCCGGGGAGCGTGCATCCCCAGGCGCACCTGTGGGACAACGGGGTGGACGCGGCGCAGGAGCTGCGCCGGGTGCTGCGGGTGCGGCGCGCGGCGCTGGACCGCTTCGGCGAGCGGGCCATCCGCGCCGGGCGGCCGATGGCGACGCTGGAGGAGGTGCTGGTGCCGCTGTACCTGCACCACCGCTACGCCACCGAGGCGGCGGCCAAGGTGCTGGGTGGCCAGGAGTACACCTTCGCCCTGCGCGGCGACGAGCAGGTGCCGCTGCGCCCGGTCCCCGGCGAGGTGCAGCGGGCGGCGCTGGACGCGCTGCTGGCGACGCTGGATCCCGGGACGCTGGCCATGCCGCGCACGGTGCTCTCGCTCATCCCCCCGCGCCCGTTCACCTACGGCGCGCACCGCGAGATGTTCGGGCGCTACACGGGGATGACCTTCGACGCGGTGTCGCCGGCGGTCTCGGCGGCGGACCTGACGGTCGGGCTGATCCTGAACCCGGAGCGCGCGGCGCGGCTCATCGAGCAGAGCGCCATCGACCGCTCGCTTCCCGGGCTGGAGTGGACGCTGGACCGGCTGATGGCGGCCACCTTCGCGCGGGAGCACGACGACCCGTACCTGGCGGAAATCGACCGCGGCATCGAGTACGCCATCGTCCGGCGGCTGATGCAGCTGGCCGCGGAGGCGCCGATGCCGCAGGTGCGGGCGCTGGCGCAGGAGGAGCTGACCCAGCTCCGCGACCACTTCACCGGCCGCGGCAGCTCCACCCGCGGCCCGGAGTCCGCCCACCGCGCGCTGCTGGCCGGCGAGATCACGCGCTTCCTGGAGCGTCCCTACGCGCCGGACCAGCGCGCCCCCCTCCCCGACCTCCCCCCCGGCCAGCCGATCGGCGACGAGGACATGTGGTGACGCGGCCGGCGGACCTTTCTCTCCTCCCCGTCCGCGCGGCCTGAGATGCCGGACCTGCTGCTCCTGCTGGCGCAGGTCGCGGTGATCCTGGCGGCCGCGCGCGGCGTGGGGCTGCTCTGCCGCCGCGTCCGCCAGCCGCAGGTGGTGGGAGAGATGGTCGCCGGGATCCTGCTGGGCCCGTCGCTGCTGGGATGGGCGTGGCCGCAGGCCGCCGCGCGGCTCTTTCCGGCGGAGAGCCTGGGGTTCCTGGGCGCGCTGAGCCAGGTGGGGCTGCTGCTGTTCATGTTCCTGGTGGGGCTGGAGTTGAACCCCCGCCTGCTCCGCGAGCGCGGCCGCACGGCCGTGGCAGCCAGCGCGGCCAGCATCGCGGCGCCGCTGCTGCTGGGCTCCCTGCTGGCCGCGCTCCTGTACCCGCGGCTGGCGCCCGCCGGAGTGCCGTTCCCGGCGTTCGCGCTGTTCATGGGCGCGGCCATGAGCGTCACCGCGTTCCCCGTGCTGGCGCGCATCCTGGAAGAGCGCGGCCTCACGGGCACGCGCACGGGCGCCGTCGCGCTTGCGTGCGCGGCCGTGGACGACGCGGCGGCGTGGTGCCTGCTGGCCGCCGTGGGCCTGCTGGTGCGCGCGGATCCCGGCGGGCTGCCGCCGTGGGCCATGGCGGGCGGCTCGGCGGCCTTCGTGCTCGGCGCCCTGTACGTGGCGCGCCCGCTCCTGGCGGGGCTGGAGCGCGCGGTCCAGCGCCGCGGCGCGCTGTCGCAGGACCTGCTGGCGCTGGCGCTGGGGGTGGCGCTCGCCTTTGCCTGGACCACCGAGTGGCTGGGCATCCACGCGGTGTTCGGCGCCTTCCTGGCCGGCGCGGTCATGCCCGGCGGGGGCGCGTTCGCCGCGGCCGCGCGCGAGAAGTTGGGCGACGTCACGGTGGTGCTCCTGCTGCCGCTCTTCTTTGCCTTCACCGGACTGCGCACCGACCTGGGCCTGGTGGCCGGGGCGCAGATGTGGGGCTTCTGTGCGCTGATCGTGCTGGTGGCGGTGGCGGGAAAGTTCGGCGGGTGCACGGTCGCGGCGCGGCTGACCGGAGCGTCGTGGCGGGAGAGCGCCGCGCTGGGCGTGCTGATGAACACGCGCGGGCTGATGGAGCTGGTGATCCTGGGCGTGGGGCTGCAGGCGGGCGTCATCTCGCCCGCGCTGTTCACGATGATGGTGCTGATGGCCGTCGTCACCACGCTGATGACCGCGCCGCTGCTGCACTGGATCCAGCCGCCGGTCCCGCGGGCGGAGGCGGCGCCCGCAGCGTCGCATCTCGTTCCGGGCTCTCCGAGTGCAGCCAGCCTGGCCCGCAGGTGACGCTGTACTTCGCGGGCAGTTCGGGATCACCACCGAGGACGAAAACGCGTACCGTCAGGCGTATTCCGCAAGGGGTCGCGACACAGATCCAGGACTTGCGCGCCCTGGCAGCCTGGTCCCACATCCACGAAACGGCTCCGGCACTGGTCGGGGCCGTTTCGCTGTTCCCTCCTCCCAACGGCGGTCATGTCAAAGACGCTTCGTCGCCGGACGTTATGAAGGTATCTTGATGGAAGTGCCGCGCGCGTGACGACGATCCACAGGCCATCCCCATCGCCCCACCCCTCCACCTCCCGAACCATGCCAACCAGGCTCCTCCCCGCAGTCCTCTCTGCAGTGATGCTTCTCCCCGCCGCCGCGTCCGCGCAGGCGGTGCAGGGGCGGCTGGTGGCGCGCGAGACGCAGGCGGCGGTGCACGGGGGCACGGTGCACCTGCTGTCGCCGGACTCGCAGGCGGTGGCGCAGGCCCTTACCGACTCGGCGGGGCGGTTCACGCTGCAGGCGCCGCAGCCGGGACGGTACTGGCTGCTGGCCAGCGCGCCGGGATACGAGACCTCGGAGACGGACCTGTTCCCCGTGGGCGCCGAGGGAACGCGGGTGAGCTTCGTGATCGGGCGGGCGCCGGTGGTGCTGGACACGGTGACGGCCACGGGGATCGGCTCGGCGGACCGGCTGTGGTACGGCGGGTTCTACCAGCGGATGGCGGACAACAACGGCGGCCGCTTCATCACGTCGGAGCAGATCGAGCGGCAGCGGTTCGTGGAGATGGTGGACGTGCTGCGCTCCATCCCGAGCATCGAGGTGGTGTTCGGTTCCGGCGGCTACGGCGACACCCGCACGCCGCGGGTGCGGCTGCGGCACCCGATCTCCATCCGCGGCCACTGCTGGACCAACCTCTACCTGAACGGCATGCGGGTGGAGGGAGAATCGATCCAGAACATCAACCCCGCCGAGATCGAAGGGATCGAGGTCTACACCCACGGCGCCGTCCCCGCGCAGTTCAACTCGTCGATGGGGTCGGCGTGCGGGGTGATCGTGATCTGGACCAGGGCGCGGTGAGCACGGCGGCAGCCCCCGCGCCCAGCGATTGATGCTCATTGAGAATCCAAACCGGGAATCGCCGCGCCCACGCCTGAGCGACTGAAGTCGCCGCTGGAAATTCGCGAAGTCCGCCTTCGCGGACTGCATCGCTGCCTCAAGAGCGTGGTAGCAAGCTCAAGCGGAACCCGTTACCGAATTTGATTCGCAACGGGCATAAATCGCCGCAACGACTACACACTGTCCGCCTTCGCGGGACACCACGAGAACGGCACACGCGGGCGGCACGATGCTTACCAAGCTGCCATCCCTCATCATCCCGGCCCTGTTGCTGATCGCACCGTCTGCCTCCGGGCAGGCGGTGCAGGGGCGGCTGGTGGCGCGGGAGACGCAGGTGCCGGTGCACGGGGGCACGGTGCACCTGCTGTCGGCGGACTCGCAGGCGGTGGCGCGGGCGATCACGGATGCGGCGGGCCGGTTCACCCTGCAGGCGCCGCAGCCGGGACGGTACTGGATGCGGGCCCGCGCGCCGGGCTACGAGACGTCGGAAACCAACCTGTTCGCCGTGGGCGCGGAAGGGATGCGGGTGAGGTTCGTCATCAGCCGTCCTCCGGTGGTGCTGGACACGGTCACGGCCGTGGGCATCAGCCCGGCGGACCGGTGGTGGTACGGCGGGTTCCACGAGCGGATGGCGCGGAACAGCGGCGGCCGCTTCATCACCGCGGAGCAGATCGAGCGGTGGGGGTACGTGCAGGTGACGGACGCGCTGCGCTCCGTCCCCAACCTGGAGGTGGTGTACGTCGCGGGCGGCGCGCGCGCGCGGCTGCGGCACCCGGTCTCCATCCTCGCAAACTGCTGGACCAACGTCTACCTGAACGGGATGCGGGTGGACTGGCAGTCCGTCCAGTCCCTCAGTCCCGCCGAGATCGAAGGGATCGAGGTCTACACCAACGGCGCAGCCCCCGCGGAGTTCAACTCGTCGATGGGCGCGGCGTGCGGCGTCGTCCTCTTCTGGACCAGGGCGCGGTAAGGCGGGGCAGCCGGCGCTCAGATCAGCGCCGACCGCGATGGAAGTCGCCGCTGCCAGGAAGCGATTGAAATCGCGGCATCGCGGCTACGACTTCACGCTGTCCGCCTTCGCGCGGACAACAACGACGCGGCCCCCTTGCACCCAGGGGAGGGCCGCGTTTTCGTCGACGGCCGGTGCGTTATGCGGCGAACGCGGCGGCAGGCGTACGTGCACGGCGGACCCACAGCAGCACGGGCACCAGCAGCAGCCCCCCGAGCACCGCCGCGGTGGCCAGGATCTGCCCCTCCGTCGTGGTGCGGCCCAGCGCGGCGGCGGCTGCGCGGAGCACCCCCGAGACGCCGAGCACGATGGTGACTGCGACCACCGCGGCCGTGACGACGTTCGCCACCGGTCCGTTGATCCCGGCGTTGCCCATCAGCCGCCGGTCGTTCACCACCACCAGCAGGAAGACGGCGGCGAACGGAAGCAGCACGCCGTTGAGGGCCTGAGCCAGGATGATCGCGGGGATCGGCCGGACGCCGGCCAGGCCGAACGCCACCCCCACCGCCAGCACGCCCATCCACACGGCGCGGTACCGCCACCCCCGCGGCTCCCAGCGGTCCGTCTCTGCGCCAAACAGGCTGCGCGCGGTGACCGCGGCCGCCAGGGGCGCGGTGATCGCGGACGAGAACCCCGCCGCGAACAGGCCCCACGCGAACAGCGGCCCCGCCCATCCACCCAGCCGGGCGGAGAGCGTGCTCGAGACGGCCTCGTAGCTGAACGCGCCCTCCACGTCCGCCCCGGCGACCAGGATCCCCATCGAGATCAGCCCGCCCAGCACCACAGCCACCGTCAGGCCGAAGCGGATCTCCCGCAGGTTCTGCCCGCGCGCCGCCGCCGACCCCAGGAACAGGTTGTACGGCACCACGGTCGTTCCCACGAGCCCCAGCAAGAGCAGGCCGGAGCCGGCGGGGACGGAGGGCACCACGCTGCCGCGCAGCACTTCGCCCGCGTCCGGGCGCAGCAGGAACGCGGTCACCAGGAAGGCGATGCCCATGAATGCCACCGTCGCCGCCAGTACCGAGGTGACCGTCCTCGGCGTGCCGATCCACAGCACCCCCGCCGCCGCCAATCCGATCAGCACCGTCGCCACGCGCGCGTCCACCGGAGAGCCGAGCGCGGCGCCGGCGGAGGCGCCCAGCACGTTCCCCGCCTCGTACGCCGCGTTGCCCAGCACGATGGCGCCCAGCACCAGCAGCAGCACCAGCACGCCCAGGGCGCCGCCGCGAAAGCGGTCGCGGATGGCCTCCGCCAGGTTGCGGCCTGAGACGACGGTGACCCGCGCGCTGGCTTCCTGCAGCACCACCGTCGCGATGGTGGAGAAGGTGAGCGCCCACAGCAGCGCGTACCCGAAGCCTGCGCCCGCCGAGGCGCACGTCGTCACGGTGCCGGGCCCGATGAACGCGGCGGGGATCAGCGACCAGAAGAGGACCTGGAGGATGCGCTTCATGCGGAAGGATGGCGTCGGGCGGGATGTCGCGGGGGATCAGGATGGTGCAATGTAAACGCCCGGCGCTCCGCGCGCATCGCAACGCTCGCCGCACGCACGCAGGCGATCACCACGAACCGGAGGAGCCGCATGCAAGACCATCCCACGCTCGCGCGGCTGGAGCGCGAAGTCCGCTTTCTGCGCCGCTGCGCCGCCGCCTCCCTGCTGGGCTTTCTGCTGCTGGGCGGCGCGGCGTTCCAGTCCGCCCAGCGGCAGCGGTTCGGCGAGATCGACGTGGAGCGGATCAACGTGGTGGAGCCGGACGGGCGGCTGGCGCTGGTGATCGCCAACCAGGAGCGGCTTCCCGGGGTGTGGATGGACGGCAAGGAGCACGGGGACCGCAAGGGCTACAACGGCATCATCTTCTTCAACGCCGAAGGCGACGAGTCCGGCGGGCTGACGCACTGGAGCGAGCGCACTCCGGACGGGGTGAGGGCGGGCGGGCACCTCTCCTTCGACCGCTTCGAGAGCGACCAGGTGGTGGCGCTCAACTACCAGGAGTTCCCCGGCTACTACGGCGCGGGGCTCACGGTCGCGCACTTTCCGCAGGGGAGCAGCAAGGAGTGGTTCGCCGCCATGGACTCCATCGGCCGGCTGCCGCAGGAGCAGCGCGACCCGGCGATGCGCGCGCTGCGGCGGCGGTTCTTTGCCGAGGGCAAGTGGGAGACGAAGCGGATGTTCGTGGGCGAGGAGGGCCGCACGGCGCTGCTGCGTCTGAACGACACCCGCGGCCGCCCGCGCATCCAGCTGATGGTGGATTCGCTCGACGTGCCCCGGCTGGAGTTCCTGGATACGCTGGGCGCCGTGGTGCACACGCTGCCGGCGGGACGGTAGGCATCGCGGGCCCGGGGGTGGCGATCGAGTCGAAATCGCCGCTGCCCGGGAAGTGATTGATGCTCGTTGCGAACCTGATCAGGAATCGCAGCCTCCGCGCCGGAGCGAATGATGCCCCTTGTGGATCTAAACCGGAAATCGCCGCGCCCGCGCCGGAGCGACTGAAGTCGCCGCTGGAAATTCGCAAAGTCCGCCTTCGCGGACTGCACCGCGGCCAGAGTCTCTCAACGGGCAGTTCGAGTTTAGGATGAGGCCGAGATTGCCGGATCCGATGCGCAACGGGCATAGATCGGAGCTACGACTCCACACGGTCCGCCTTCGCGGACACCAACGACAGCGGGCCTCCGCCAGCCGCGGCGGGGGCCCGCATCTCGTTGTGCCGATGTGGGATCAGACGTTGAACGTCTGCGACTGATAGATCCAGCAGCCGCCGGTGCTGGTCAGCAGGTACGCCTGCACCACGCCGACGACGGAGTTGCCGTAGGTGCCGGAGTCGTACACGTCGGTCCAGCCGAGCACGCTCACCATCTCGCCCGGAAGCCCGCCCTCTCCACCCGCCGCGAAGTTGCCGCCCGCGTAGGTCTTCGACTTTCCGTCGCCCGCGGTGACGGTGAGGATCACGATGCTGTCGCCGGCGTTGTTGGGCGTGATCTGCGCGTACGCCTGCAGCTGCGTGCCGACGAGGGAGACGCTGAACTGGTTGATGGTGACCAGGTCGTTGCACGTGCCGGCGGTGGGGGCGCTCGCCGACTCGATCCTGGTGCCAGGCTTGGGTGCTTCTACGGCGGGCATGGGGGTGCTCCGTTGCGTGTGAAGGGAGCCGACGGGGGCGTCGGCGGATGAGGATCATCCCTGCTCCAGAAGTCGGAGCAGGGCTTCCAAGATGCTCCTGGCTTCAGCCCCGATGCAAGAAATCTGTAATTTCTTCGTTGCGCTTGTGCCATCCCATCGTGTAGAAGCCAGCTGGACGTGCTGGGTAGCAAGACGGATTGCAGCGGAATGCGACAAAGCGCAGAGGATGCGCTGGTACCGGGGTTTACCCTCGTCGCGGCCGTCGGCGGCGTCGACGCCGCTTGGGATTCGCGTCGGGAGTAGTTTCTGGATCGGGTTCGGGGTGGGGAGTAGCAACCGTCTCCAACTCAGGCACCGGGGTCGCTGTCGTTGCTTTTGCCACTGACACCGAAAGGACTTCTACCGGAACAGGTAAAGGCAGCCGCGGTCCAGGCTGGTGAGTTTGGATATCGGTGTTGGCGGGCGTGGTGCGTCCAAGTGCCTTCGATGCAAAGACGATGAGCGCCAGCAAGCCCAACAAGAAGGTGATGATCTGAATCTCCCCCATCAGTCGGGCCGGCGCCGGCACCTCCGATAATGGTTCGGTGGCGCCACCCTCAGGAAGCAGGGCACCGGTCAGAAACATGATCTGCATAACACCCGCGATCGCCGAGGCCAGACAGCAGATCCAGCCGATCCGCGCGGCCCGCCGAGCCCGGCGCGAGACGTGATGCAGCATGCCGCGTTCGGCTGAGGCAATCGTCAGCGCGATCACACCAGTCGCGAGGGTAATGAGTTGGGTGCTCAGATCTCTTACCAGCTCAAAACCCAGCTTGATGCGCTCGCCGTCCGGCAACTGCATCGGTGGCTCAGCAGAACGGGTACAACGGACAGATCCGAGCGAGAACTGCACGTATGCCGCGCCGTTCTACCCTGCCCCTACGATCGGCACTCCGCGCCACCTCCGCCGATAGATCCGCTGTAGAACGTTGGACTCGTGTACGCACCGCGGGATCTCTGTTCGACCGCACGATTACGGAATCTGCGGTGGCAAGCAGGGCTGCCATGTCGGCCTCGGCTTCGGCGTCGAGCCAAACTTGCGATAGCGCGAACACAAAACCGGCTACCTGACGGGAAGACTCAAAGGCTTGCTGGCCCTCCGACGCTCCGTCGATGATCCTGTGCGCTCGAGTCTGCGCCTCGGCGATAGCCCGTGGTCGCGCCTCGGGCGCGATCTCCGAAGGTTGGCTCTGTGCGGCTGCCGAGGGTACCCAGACCAGGGCGGGGACGAGCAGTGCCACGTACATGCGCCTCATCAAGCCTCTCCTTGCTCGGGAACAGAACACCGGACGAGTAGAAATACGACGGACGTGCCTCCGGTCCTCCAGGTCGCAACGTAATCACACTTTTCGACGCGAACAACGCTCTTGCTCGCGCGTGGTGCTGGTTCAAGACCCGTCCTGCGGCGTCCCCCATCCGCCGCCACCCGGCGTCTCCAGCAGCAGGCGATCGCCGGGTTCCATCTCGGTTCCATCCACCGAGCCCAGCTCCAGCACCTCGCCGGTGGCGCGGACGACGCGCTGGCGGCCGGGGGCGCCGGGAAGGCCGCCGTCCACGCCGTACGGGCCCTCGGCGCGGTGCTGGGTGAGGACGGAGAGCGACACCGGCTGCAGGAAGGTGAGCTCCCGCACCGCGCCGTCGCCGCCGCGCCAGCGTCCCGCGCCGCCACTCCCCGCGCGGATGCCGAAGCGCTCCACGCGCACGGGGTAGCGGTGCTCCACCACCTCGGGGTCGGTGATGCGCGTGTTGGTCATGTGGCAGTGCACCGCGCTCGCACCCTCCCATCCCGGCCCCGCGCCGGCCCCGCCGCACACCGTCTCGTAGTATCCGAAGCGCTCCGATCCCCACAGCACGTTGTTCATCGTTCCCTGGCTGCAGGCGGCCACGCCCAGCGCCTTGAGCAGCGTGTCCGTCAGCCGCTGGCTCACCTCCGTGTTGCCGCCCACGACCGCGGGATCGAGAGACGGATCGGTCCCGAACGGCGGGTTCAGCAGGCCGGGGGGAATGACGAGATCGACCGCGCGCAGCAGCCCTTCGTTCAGCGGCAGCGGCTCGCGCACCAGCAGGCGCAGCACGTACAGGACGACGCTGCGGACGATGGCGGGCGTGGCGTTCAGGTTCCCGGGGTGCACCGCCGCCGATCCGGCGAAGTCGATGGACGCGCGGTCGCCGCGGATCTCGATGCGGACGCGCAGCGGCGAGCCGTCGTCCAGCCGCTCCTCCGCCTGGTAGGTGCCGTCGGGGATGCGGCCCAGCACCTGGCGGATGCCCGCCTCCGCGCGCGCCTTGAGCGCGTCCATGTAGCCCGCTACGGCGCCGCGCCCGTGCTCGCGGGCCAGCGCGCGCAGCAGCTCCGCCCCGCGGTGGTTCGCCGCGACGGCGGCCGCCAGGTCCGCCAGGTTGTCTTCGATGGACCGGGAGGGATGCGGTCCGCCCGCCAGCACGCCGCGGATCGCCTCCCACCGCGCCTCGCCGCCGCGCACCAGGTGCATGGGGACGATGACGGCGCCTTCCTCGGCCAGCGTGCGCGCGGCGGGCGGCATCGATCCCGGCCGGGTGCCGCCGATCTCCGCGTGGTGCGCGCGGCTGGCGACGTAGCCGATCAGCGCCTCCGCGTCGTGCACGGGGGTGATCACGGTGACGTCCGGCAGGTGCGAGCCGCCGAAGCCGGGATGGTTGGTGACGATGACGTCGCCGGGCCGCATCTCCACCGCGCCGCGGACCGAGCGGACGCAGAGCCCCATCGCCCCCAGGTGCACGGGGATGTGCGGCGCGTTCACCACCAGCTCGCCGTCCGCGTCCAGCAGCGCGCAGGAGAAGTCCAGGCGCTCCTTCACGTTCGTCGACAGCGCCGTCCGCCGCAGCATCTCGCCCATCTCGCCGACGAGCGCGCGGAAGCGGGAGACGAAGAGCTCGAGCCGTACCGCTTCGGGAACGGAGGGAGTGCGTGAGTGCGTGAGTGCGCCAGTGCGTGAGTGTGCGTCCGCGGATTCCGACCCGTCTTCGTCCGGCTTCGCGGTCAGGACGAGGTTGGCGGCGCCATCCACGGACGCGGTCCAGCCGGCCGCGACGTAGGTGGCGCTGTGGCGCTCGGCGATCAGCGCGGGGCCGGCGAGGCAGGCGCCCGGAACCAGCTGGTCGCGCTCGAACACGGGGACGTTCCGCCACGCGCCGCCGATCCACGTCTCGCGGGTGGCGGCGGGGGTGGCGTCGTGCGGATCCGGCGCGGGGGGGACGGCGTCTTCCCGGGATCGGGTCGATGCGATCGTCCGGACGGACTCCACCTCGATGGGGCGGGATGCGGGGCGGTGTCCGTAGACGGCGGCGTAGCGCTCCTCGAACGCGGTACACAACGGGACCAATCGGTCCCACTCGATGGCGAGCGTGGAATCCTGTCCCACGTACCGCAGGTTCGCGATGCGCCGGCGGACGTCGATCTCGCCGCGCGGCACGCCCTCGCGCGCGACGGCGTCGGCAGCCTCGGCGGAGAGCGTGGCGAAGACGCCCGGGAGCTCGGCCTCCACCTCGTCCAGCGGGCGCAGCACCTGCCGCTCGGCGAACCGCTCCAGCGGCGCGTGGCCGATCCCGATGGCGCTCAGCAGCCCCGCATCCGTCGGCACGACGATGGTGCCGATGCCGAGGCGCGCCGCCACGCCGCACGCGTGCTGCCCCCCCGCCCCGCCGAACGCCACCAGCGCGTACTCCGAGGGATCGTACCCGCGGCGCAGGCTGATGCCGCGAATGGCGTCCGCCATCCGCTCGTCGGCGATGTCGACGAGCCCCGCCAGCAGCGCCTGCCGGTCCGCCGCCTCGCCCGTAGCGTCATGGACGCGGGCGGCGAGGGCGCCGGCGGCCGCGGCGGCGGGGGCGGGGTCGACGGGAATGGCGAAGCGCGCCGGGTCCAGCCGACCGAGAAGGAGGTTGCAGTCGGTGACGGTGAGCGGGCCGCCCGCGCCGTAGCACGCCGGCCCGGGCGACGCGCCCGCGCTCTCCGGCCCCACCCGCAGCCCCTGCGCGTCGAAGGCGCAGATGGAGCCGCCGCCGGCCGCCACGCTCTCGATGGCCAGGGCCGGCGCCACGATGCGGGCGCCGCCCACCTCGTGCTCCCACACGTACTCGAAGTCGCCGTCCACGCGCGCCACGTCGGTGCTGGTGCCCCCCATGTCGAAGGCGATCACCCGCGCGTGGCCGGCGCGCCGGCCGGCCAGCGCCGCGCCCACCACGCCGCCGGCGGGGCCGCTCAGCAGCGAGTCCTTGGCGCGAAAGCCCTCCGGCCGCACCAGGCCGCCCGCGCTGGTCATCACGTGCAGTCGGCCGCCGCCCAGCGCCCGCCGCACGCCTTCCAGGTAGCCGCCGATCACCGGCCCCAGGTACGCGTCCACCACCGCCGTCTCCGCCCGGGCCAGCAGCCCGATGAACGGCGCCAGCTCCGACGAGAGCGAGACGTGGCCGAACCCGGCCGCGCGCAGCACCTCCGCCAGCGCCCGCTCGTGCGCGGGATCGCGGAAGGCGTGCGCCAGCGCGACGGCGGCGGAGCGGACGCCGGTGGAGGCGACGCGCTCCGCGGCGGCGCGCGCGGCGTCCAGGTCCAGCGGAACCAGCACCGACCCGTCCGCCGCGCGCCGCTCCTCCACCTCCACCGCACTTTCGTACAGCGGTGGCGGCTTGCGGACGTCCAGCGCGAACAGGTCCGGCCGCTGCTGCGTCCCGATGCGCAGCAGGTCGCCGAAGCCGCGGGTGATGAACAGCGCCGTCGCCGCGCCCCGGCGCTCCAGCAGCGCGTTGGTGCCGCGCGTGGTCGCCAGCCGCATCGCCAGCGGCGGCAGCGGGGCTCCGAACGCGGTGCCCGTCACCAGCCGCGCCGCCAGCACCGGGGCCTCTTCCGGCGACCGCACCTCCACCGCCGCGCCGGGGTGCAGCGCATCCATCCCCCGCTCCAGCCGCAGCCGTCCGCTCGCGGCATCGTACAACGCGATCCGCACCCCCTCCGCATCCCCTGACAGCACGCGCAGCTCCAGCCCGTCCACCACGCCCGGCGCCGCGCCCCAGTCCTCCGCAACGCGCACCGTGTCCGCGGACTCCACCTCCGCCACCACCGCGCGCAGCGCGCTGCTGCTGAGCACCTTCACCCGGCGCGGCGCGCCGTCCGGGCCCAGCGCGAGGCAGTCCGTGAACGTGCCGCCGGTGTCGATCCAGATCTGCCAGGGCAAGGAAGTGCGGGAGTGCGTCAGTGCGTGAGTGCGGAGTGGGACGACGGGACAGAATAGCGCGTCATCCGGCGGAATGCAGCGGAAGGGCCCATCCCACGAAATGGAGTGCGGCGCCCGTACCTTCGGACGCCGCTCACCATCACGTTCCATCACTCCATCACTCCATCACTCCATCACTCCATCACTCCATCACTCCATCACCTGGTCACCCTCTTGTTCGGCCATCGCGGCGCAGGCAATTTGATGTCGCCAGCACCACATTCCCTTTCCGTCACTTTCCTCAGGAGCTCCGGCCGATGAAGATATTCGCCGTCTGCACCAGCGCGGCGGTGCTGTCGCTGGCCGCCGTCCCCGCCCCTGCGCAGGAGAGCGCCGCCTTCGTGGTGCGCCTGGGGCGCGACACGGTGGCCGTGGAGCGGTTCACCCGCACGGCCGACCGCATCGAGGGGACCATCGTCAACCGCACCCCGCGGACCTCGGTGCGCACCTACACCGCGCACCTGCGGCCCGATGGCACCGTGAGCCGGCTGGAGATGAGCAGCCGCGTGGCCAACGACTCCACGATGCCCCCGCAGATGCTCACCATCACCACCAGCCCCGACACCGCGCACTGGCGGCTGACGCGCGGCGACGCCGCGCAGGAGGGAGGGTTCACTCCGGGAATGGAGTCGTTCCCGTGGATCTACAACGTCTTTGGCCTGGTGGAGCCGGTGGTGCGCTACGCCCGGTCGCGCGGCACGGAGACGGTGCATGCCACGGCGGTGCTGCCCGGCGCCCTGGACAGCATTCGCGTGGTCCGCAAGGGGGCCGACTCCGTGCTCATCTATTCAATCCCCGGCATCATGCGCGTGCACACGGACGCGCAGGGGCGGGTGCTGGGCGCCCACAGCCCGGAGAGCACCCTCAAGGTGTCGGCGGAGCGCCTGCCGTCGCTGGACGTGATGGCGCTGGCGGCTGACTTCGCGGCGCGCGAGCAGCGCGGGCAGGGGCTGGGCGCGCTCTCTCCCCGCGACTCGGTGGTCACCCGCGTGGACGGGGCCGAGGTCTCGGTGGCGTACGGGCGGCCGGCCATGCGCGGGCGGCGGATCATGGGGCAGGTGGTGCCGTACGGCGAAGTGTGGCGCACGGGCGCCGACGACGCCACCCACTTTCGCACGGACCGCGACCTGATGGTGCGCGGCACGCGCGTGCCGGCGGGGAGCTACACCCTGTGGACGGTTCCCGGGCCGGACGGATGGACGCTGGTGGTCAACAGCCAGACGGGGCAGTGGGGAACCGAGTACGACGCGGCCCGCGACTTCGCGCGCATTCCCGTCGCCGCCCGCCGCACCTCCGACGAGCCGGTGGAGTTGCTGACCATGCGCTTCGACGAGCCCGACTGCGGCGAGGGGGCCACGCTCATCATCGAGTGGGAGCACACGCGGGTGCTGGTTCCCTTTACGGTGGTCCGGTGAACGACGGAACCGCGCCGGAGCAGGTGGGGCCCACGGATGACGGGTCCCCGCTGCGGATTCGCTGGAAGCACGGGGCGGTGTCGGACGATCCGCCCCGCTGCCTGCGGCTGACGTGCCGTGCGCGGCGTGCGTGGAGGAGATGAGGACGGACTCCACCTCGATGGGGCGGAATGCGGGGCGGTGGCCGTAGACGGCGGCGTAGCGCGCCTCGAAGGCGGACCGCGGCGGGACCGATCGGTTGTCGATCCAGCTGTGCCAGGACGAGTGCGAGAGTGTGAGAGTGGAGCGCGGACAGAATCGCGCGCCGCCCGCAAGGGAGCGAGCGGCGCGCCGGATGACACCAGGGGCGAAAACCGTCAGTAGGCGCCGCGGAGGGGGACGGCGCCGTCGCCATCCGGCAGCTTTCCCTTCGCGAGCGCCTGGTCGAACTGGCAGACCTCGTCGAACGACCAGACGTCGAACGCGTCGCCGGGGCGCCCGTGCTGGGCGAGGTATTCTTCGAAGTCTCTGAAGCTCGTGAAGCCGCGGATGTCCGGGCCGCGTGCGCTGCGGTAGAACCAGTGCCGCACGATGATGCCGCCAACCTCGTCCGCCGCGTGGCGGATGCGGGCCAGGTTCTCGTCGGAGGTGATCTTCTCGCCCTCCGTCGTCCACCCATCGGGCTCGTACCGGTCGAACATCCGCTGGATTCCCGTCCCGGGCAACGCGTCAAAGGAAGCGCCGGACGACCGCCATCGCCAGGGTCAGCAGCGCGGAGATCAGCAGCATGGAGACAATGGGGAAGTAGACGCGCGTGTTGCCGCTCTCGATGCGGATGTCGCCGGGCAGGCGGCCGAACCAGCCGAGCGCGCCCGTCATCGCCAGCACGCCCGCGATGACCGTCAGCACGCCGAGCCCGACGAGGAGCATTCCGATCGTCCGCTGGTCCATGGCCGCCTACCGCGCGTCCTGACAGGCGTACTCGTAGACCGGCTCGTCAGTCGTGCCGGAGACGACGGGCTGCCACCGGTGCGGGGCGGACGCATCCACGTGCTGCATCTGGCCGTCCGCGGCGTAGAGGATGGTGTGCCACGGCCGCACCAGGCGCGCCGGGCAGTCGAACTCCATTTCCCACTCCAGCACCTGGCCCGCCTGCAGCCGGGTCTCCGCGACGTCGCGCGTGTTCTCCCAGCGGACCCACAGCCGCGCGGTGCTGGTTCCGGGGTCGGGCCGGGCGCGGCCGTCCACGAAGAGGATCCCCGCGTCCGATTCGCCCACGGGTACCCACTCCTGCCCGCCGTATCCGCCGGGGAGCGGATCCGTGGGCGCGGCGAACGACACCCGGTCCACCGTCATGGCGGCGCAGGTGGGGCCCTCGATCCACCCCGCGATGCGCTCTTCGCCGGGCAGCACCGTCGCCTGGATGGCCACGGGGACGTAGTTCTCCGGCAGCTCGGGCGCGTCGGCGGGGCGAAGCACCAGCGCCGTGCCGCTCAGCCGGCCCAGCACGGGATAGGCGCCGGAGGGAACGGCGCGGTTCTGCGGCGTCGCGGAGAACGCGAAGGTGCCGCGGACGATGCCGTACGCGTTGCCCCGCAGCTCCAGCTCCAGCGCCGTCTCTCCCTGGCTGCAGACGTACGTGCCGCGCCACAGCCCGGAGAGCGTCGTGGCGTCCGCCGGCTGGGCGGCGGCCGGGTCGGCGCGGCACAGCCAGGTGGCGAGGGTGAGGGCCGGGACCAGGATGCGGTGGAGGGACGGGCGCATCGGAGCTGCGGGGAGCGGGGGAAGCCGGCGCGGCTGGCGCCGCGGACGTGCGGATGATACGTGGCGGCGCCGCCTCACGCCAGAAACGGCGCGCCCCC
>DATAAG010000213.1:0-5179 GCA_036260235.1 Longimicrobium sp. | reverse complement strand
TGAGCCGGCCCTCGTCCCCGCGTCGCCATGGCTGGGTGGACGCGTCCTCCCCGCCCCGCGCGTGACGCTGGGCGCATCGGGGGTGCAGATCGAGCCCGCGTCCGGCGCGGAGCCGATGTGGTGGATCGTGCGCGTGAAGAGAGGCGCATCCTGGAGCGTGGACGTGATCCCCGGCGCGCAGACGCGGTACGAGCCTCGCGAGGTGGAGGGCCAGCCCATGGACCTGATCGTCGTGAGCCCGGTGGACCGGCTCGGCACCGAGGGCCGCCCCGCCTTCGCGACGCCGGACGGTGGCTGAGGGCGGAGCGAGGGCGGGGCAGGAGTGGTGATGCGAGGGCGAACCACCAGCGCAGGTGGGTAGATTCCTCGGTCGCGCCGGAGGTCTGCACACGTGCAGGTGCCGCGCGGCGGTCCCTCGGTATGACAACCGGCGTTGTAGCACGAAAACAACTCCCCTCTCCCGCGCAGTTTGCGGGAGAGGGGTCGGGGGTGAGGGCCCTCCGCGGGCGGCAGGCTGTGGGCCGGAGTGACGATACTGGAGCCCGCGGTTCTCCCCCCTCTCCGCACGCGGTTGGTGCGAGGAGGGGTCAGGGGAGGGGCACCTTCCAGATCCGCTCCGCGTAGTCCTTCACCGAGCGGTCGCTGCTGAACCAGCCGCACCGCGCCACGTTCAGGATCGCCTTCCGCGTCCACGCCTCCTGGTCGCGCCACGCCGCGTCCACCTGCGCCTGCGCTTCGAGGTACGCGTCGAAGTCCGCCAGCACCATGTAGGGGTCGTGGTTCAGCAGCGACTCCACCAGCGGGCGGAACAGCCCCGGCTCCTCCGGGCTCAGGAAGCCCTGCGCCACGTGGTCCAGCACCCGCCGCAGCCGCGGGCTGGCCTCGTACTCCGCGCGCGGGTTGTAGCCTTCCTCCTTGCGCGTCTCCACCTGGTCGGCCGTCAGGCCGAAGATGAACAGGTTCTCGCGCCCCACCCGCTCCGCGATCTCCACGTTCGCCCCGTCCAGCGTGCCGATGGTCAGCGCGCCGTTCAGCGCGAACTTCATGTTCCCCGTCCCCGACGCCTCGAACCCCGCCGTGCTGATCTGCTCCGACAGGTCGCTGCCAGGAAAGATCCGCTCCGCCATCGACACCCGGTAGTCGGGGATGAACGCCACCCGCAGCACCCGCCCCGCCGCCGGGTCCTCGTTCACCTCCTGCGCGATGCGGCCGATGAGCTGGATGATGAGCTTGGCCGTCCAGTAGGTGGGCGCCGCCTTCCCCCCGAAGAGCACCGCCCGCGCGGGCACGTCCAGGTCCGGCGTCTCGCGCAGCTCCAGCAGCGTGTCCAGGCAGCGCAGCGCGTTCAGCAGCTGGCGCTTGTACTCGTGCATCCGCTTCACCTGCACGTCCATCATGACGCGCGGGTCCACCTGCACCTTTGCCTCCGCCTTCACCAGCTGCGCAAGCCGCCGCCGGTTCTCCGCCTTCACCTTCCGCCAGCGCTCGCGGAACGCCGCGTCGTCCGCGAACTCCTCCAGCCCGGAGAGCTTCTCCAGGTCGGTGATCCACTCCGGCCCGATCGCCTCGGTGATCAGCCCGGAGAGCTCCGGGTTGGCCTTCACCATCCACCGCCGCTGCGTGACCCCGTTGGTGACGGAGGTCAGCCGGTCCGGCCACAGCTCGTGGAAGTCGCGGAAGATGCGGTCCCTGAGGATCTCCGTGTGCAGCGCCGCCACCCCGTTCGTCGTGTGGCTTCCCACGATGGCCAGGTGCGCCATCCGCACCCGCCCGCCGCTGATGATGGCCATTCGCTCCTCGCGGGCCGCGTCGCCGGGGAACTTCTCCTGCACCCGGCTGCGGAAGCGCCGGTCGATCTCGCGCACCAGCTCCAGGTGGCGCGGCAGCAGCCGGCCGAACAGCTCCACCCCCCACTCCTCCAGCGCCTCCGGCAGCACGGTGTGGTTGGTGTAGGCGAAGGTGTTGCGGGCGATGTCGAAGCTGGTGTCCCACTCCAGCCCGTGCTCGTCCATCAGCAGCCGCATCAGCTCCGGGATGGCGACGGCGGGGTGGGTGTCGTTGAGCTGGATCTGCACCTTGTCCGCGAAGTCCGAGAACCGGGTGCGCTCCGTCCTGTAGCGGCGGATGATGTCCTGCAGGGTGGCGCTCACGAAGAAGTACTGCTGCTTGAGCCGCAGCTCCTTTCCCGCGCCCGTGTCGTCGGGGGGATACAGGACCTTGGAGATGGTCTCCGTGTCCGTTTTGGCCTGCACCGCCGCCAGGTAGTTCCCCCGGATGAAGCCCTCCAGGTCGAACTCCTCCGTGGCCTTGGCGGCCCACAGGCGCAGCGTGTTGACCGTGTTGTTGCAGTAGCCGGGGACGGGCGTGTCGTACGCCATGGCCAGCACGTCGCTGGTGTCCACCCACTCGAAGTGGATGCGCCCCTTCTCGTCGGGCCGGGCCTGCACCCGGCCGTTGAACTTGACCGTGTAGGTGCGGTCCGGCCGCACGATCTCCCAGGGATTGACGTCGTGCAGCCAGTTGTCCGGCTTCTCGATCTGCCGCCCCGCCTCGTCCACCGCCTGGCGAAAGATGCCGTGCTCGTAGCGGATGCCGTACCCCATCCCCGGCAGCTCCAGCGTGGCCATCGAATCGAGGTAGCACGCCGCCAGCCGCCCCAGGCCGCCGTTGCCCAGCCCCGCGTCGGGCTCGCGCTCGCGCATCTCGTCCAGGGTGTAGCCCAGCTCCTCCAGCGCCTCGGCGGTGGCGCCCTCCAGCCCCAGGTTGATGAGGGCGTTGTGCAGCGACTTGCCGATCAGGAACTCCAGCGACAGGTAGTAGACGCGCTTGAGGTCGCGGTGCTGGTAGCGCGCGTCGGTGGCCGCCCAGCGCTCCGCCAGCCGGTCGCGCACGGCCAGCGCGGTGCTGATGTAGATGTCGCGCTCGGTGGCGGAGGCGCCGTCGCGCGCCAGCGTGTGCCGCACGTGCGATTCGATCTCGCGCTTCAGGGCCTCCACGCGCGTCACGCGCCGGCCCGTGTCGATGGTCTGTATGGACATGTCTATCTGCTGTGGCTCATCCGCTGGCTGAGTCAGTGCGTGCGTCGCCCGTGGCAGAGGGGTCGGGGCGCCGACGGAGGGAATCTACCATCTCGTGCGGGGCTCCGCTTCCGTCCGCAGAGCCGGCCCCGCAGTCCGCGCAGGCGGAACTCGTGAGGTGCCGGCAGCGGTTTCAATTCAACCGCCGGGCGCGCGGCCGGCCCCGATGCACTCCGGCTTCGCCCTCTCGGCGGGCGTGGAACACCTGGTTTGCGCTGGAGACGTCGTACCTGTGGGTGGGGGCGTGGGTTCCTCCCGGCCGGCGGAATGGGAAATTTAGCTAACAAATTGCGCAGGCGAAAGCATCTTTCCGCCACGCACTCCGCTCAGGAGACGGAAGTGCCGTTCTGCGAAGGGGATGTGCCACTTTCCCCGGCGCTCCGGGCGTCCTCGCCGCGCCGGTCCACGGGCGTGCCGCCACGCCGCTCCCGGTCCGCCGAGCGCCGGCAGGGGAGCGACATCAGGAAGCGCGAGCCCTCCGGCCGGTCGAACTCCGCCCAGGCGCGCCCGCCCAGCCCCTCCTCCGTCTCGCGGACGATGCTGAGCCCCAGCCCCGTCCCTTACACCCCCCTCACCCTGCCGTGGGCGCGAAAGAAGCGGGAGAACAGGTTCTCCCGCGCCTCCGGGGGCACGCCCAGGCCGTTGTCCTCCACCTCGATCACCAGCTCGCACCCCTGGTCGCGCGCCACGGTGCGGGCGCACACGCGCACCCAGCGGTCCTCGCGCGAGCGGTCCGAGTACTTGATGGCGTTGGACAGGTAGTTGGTCAGGCACAGCTCCACCGCGCTGGCGTTCACCTCCACCTCCGGCAGCTCGTCCAGCTGCACCCGCACCCCGGCGGACTGTGCCATCTCGCGCAGCTGGCGCGCCACCTCGGCCGCGGCGCGCGGCAGGGGGACGTTGTGCTGCCGGCGCGCGTCGGTGTCCATCCGGGACAGCTCCAGCAGGTTCTGCAGCACCTCCTGCATGGCGTCGGCGTTCTGCGTGACCATCTTCGCAAAGCGGGCGCGGCGCGCGGGGTCGGCGGAGATGTCGGGGTCCTCCAGCAGCTGCCCGGCGCCCAGGACGGAGCTGATGCGGTTCTTCAGCTCGTGGGTCACCATGCGGTTGAAGCTGCGCAGCCGCTCCTCGCGCTCGCGCACCTGCTCCGCCGCCAGCCGCAGGTACTGCGTGGTGGAGTACTGCTGGATGACGGAGACGGCGCGGAACAGCCGGTGCGCGCACGCCAGCAGCTCCGGCCGCGTGCACGGCTCGTCGATCTGGTCGGAGCAGCGCACCAGGAAGGCGAACAGCACGCCCCCCAGCAGCTCGTACTCCTTGAGGATCTCGTGCGCGTCGAACCCCTGCGAATGGCGCAGCTCGCCCAGCTCCAGGGCCTTGCCGATCACCGGCGCCTCGGCGCTGATCTCTTCCGACGGATTCTCCAGGTAGTCGGCGATGTGGTCCATCAGCAGCGGGACGTGGTCCAGCAGCTCGTCGGTGGGAAAGACGCGGTTGGGGTCCAGGTCCACGCGCGCGGCGATGCGCTCCAGCCACCGGCGCGCGAGCTCCTCGCGCGCCTCGCGCATCCGCGCCGCCAGCGCCGAGGCCAGCCTGCAGTTGATGGTGATCTCCATCCGCCTGTTTCCTGTCGCGGGCCTGGGGGGGTGGCCCCCTGGGGAAGCACGTTGCGGGCCATCCGGCGCGGCGCGGGCCTTTGCCAAACGCGCCCGCGCGCATTACCCTTCATGCATCTGCCCAGCGCTCCCCCCAGGTCCCCGCTGCAAGGGACTCGCGCGAACGCCGCCCCGTACCACCCGTACAGCGGAGCACCCGTGTCCGACGCCGATCCGACTCCCGGCGACGCCCCCGGCCCCGAGCCGGCGCGGCAGCACATCACCGACCGCACGGTCACGGAGGTGGTGGAGCGCACCCGTGACGTGATCCGCAAGACCCGGGAGATGCTGGAGTCTTCGCGCGAGCTGCTGGACCGCGTACGCCACCGCGACGGCTCCGGCGCTCCGGATGCCGAGAGCGAGAACGACGCCAACAAGCCCGGCCCCCCGACGGATCCCGCGGGCTGAGCGTCTCCAGGCACGATGAACGGCGGCGGACGGGGAACC
>DATAAG010000212.1:0-6898 GCA_036260235.1 Longimicrobium sp. | reverse complement strand
AGCTCCCCGCCTACTGCGTCTTCGCCGACCGCACCCTCATCGAGCTGGCGAAGCGCCATCCGATGACGAAGGAGGAGATGCGCCGCGTCCACGGCATCGGCCCCGCGAAGATCGAGAAGTACGGGGATGCGTTCCTCGAAGTCCTGCGCCAGGGCTGACTTTTCCTGAAAAAGGTTGGGGTACAGAGGAACGGAGAAAAGCCAGAGGAACAGAGGAAAGGCCATCCTCTGTTCCTCTGGCTTTTCTCCGTTCCTCTGTACCCTTACGCAGTTTGGCTTTTCTTGCCGGCGGAGGTTCGCGGTCGATTCAGTCCGTCCGGAAGAGCTGCTGCGTGACGGGCAGGTGCCTGGGGGCCGCGTACACGAACAGCGCCCGGACGGTCGTGCCCGGCTCCTTTGCCCGGTACGCGTGCTTGACCGCGGACTCGTAGTGCGCGCAGTCGCCCGGACGAAGCGTGCGGATCAGGAAGTGCTCGCGCTGCAGGCGCCGCCGGTTGTACTCCTCCCGCAGGGCGGCCGTCATCTCGTCCGCGCGCTTCAACAGCCACAGCTCCGCCTCGCCCTCCAGGATCCAGACGATCTCCTCGCCCTCGTGGTCAGCGGCGCCCATCAGCACCAGCTCGTCGTCCGCGTGGTCGCACTCGAACAGGTGCTTTCGCATCACCGGCCGCAGCTCGCCCTGGTGGTCGCCGGGGAGGATGAGGGTATCCAGGGCGGCGGCGAGCGGTCCCTCGTGGCGCGCGTGGTCCGCCCGCTCCAGCGGCAGGTAGCGGTACACGCCCCGCGCGTACATGATGGCGTGCGCGTTGTCCGAACGGTCGGGCCGGTGCCGGGAGTCCCTGACCTCCGCGAGGGCCGCTTCGTACCGCTCCGCCCGCACGATCTCCCACGGCGCGCGCTGCGGCTCCTCGATCAGCTTGGCCGGGTTCAGGTCCAGCGCCAGGCACAGCAGGTGGAACTCGCGCAGCGAAAGGTCGCCGCGGTTCTCGATGCGGCTGATCTGCGCCGCCGACACGCCCCGGTCCTCGGGGTCCAGCTCCTTCGTCAGCGCCTCCACGTCCTTCATGCGGTACCCCTTCTCGACCCGGGCCGTGAGGATGCGCTTTCCTACGTTCCAGCCCAGTTCATACGTCTCGTCCATCGTCAGACCAGAGGGCGGGGGGTTCGAAGGGCAGGGGGGTGGGCACGCTCACGGTAAAGGGGAGAGCACGATCGCGCAACCGCTCCGGCTGCGGGAAACGCGAGAGGCAGGAATCCGGATGAAGGAGCTTTCCGGGAAACGTGACTCTTGCGTCAGGAGCATCGAACGAGTAATCTGAAACGGGCATTTCACGTCGGCATAGGGTATGCGTTTGCTACCGGAGAGTCATTGGGCGTGCGGTGGACCTCGAGCGTGGGGGAGGGACAATGAAGACGCGGGACGATTCGGCGATCGAGTTCCTGGCCCGGCTGAGCCATGACCTGCGGACCCCCGTCGCCGCCATCCTGGGGTACATCGACAACCTGAACGACGGCGTGCGCGGCGAGCTGCTCCCCGGGCAGCGCTCCGATCTGGAGCGCATGCGCCGGGCGGCACGCCACCTCCAGGCGCTGATCGAGGACGTGCTGGAGTACAACACGCTGGAGCGGGGAAACCTCAGGCTGTCGCCCGCGGAACTGCGCCTCGCCCACGTCGTCGCCGAGCTGGAGTCGCTGGCGCGCCCGCAGCTGAGCGCAAAGGGGATCGCCCTCGACCGCGGCACCTGTGCGAGGTGCCAGGCCACCGTCCGCGCGGACCACAAGCGGCTGATGCAGGTGCTGACGAACCTGCTGGGCAACGCCATCAAGTTCACCCCGCCCGAAGGCCGCATCACCGTCCGCTGCGTGGTCAGGCCGGCCGAGCACCTCGCCGAGGTCCGGATCACCGACACCGGCCCGGGGATCCCGGCGGACCAGCTGGAGGCCATCTTCGAGCCGTACGTGCGGCTGGACACCGACCCTCCCGGGGCGCAGCGGGGCGTGGGCCTGGGGCTGGCCATCAGCCGCGACCTTTCCCGCGCCATGGGCGGCGAGCTGAGGGTGGCGAGCCGCCCCGGCGCGGGCGCGACCTTCACGCTCGAGATCCCGCTGGCCTGAGCGGATGGGAATCCCGCGCGGCGCCCGGACCCGGCGGCCGCTCCGGCTCCCGGCGCCGAATCCCGTCCACGCGCGCGGCCGACGGGGTCCGGGCAGGGGCGTGATGCACCGCGCCGGGGGCGGCCGGAAGCGGCCCCTTGCCGGCGCGCTCCGCCGTTGCGGTATTGTGGCGAGCCTCGGGATTCTTTCCGGGTCCGCCCATCCACGGGAGATACAAGCTAATGGGGGAGACGTTTCGTCCATGGCGGCGCGTCCTGCCGCTCTTGCTTGCCGGCGTTCTGGCGGCCGGGTGCTCCGAACGCGGCGGGGGCGGGGGCGCGGAGCCGGTCCGGTTCGGCGCCATCCTCTCGACCACCGGCGCGGCGGCGCCGTACGGGCAGGACAACCTGCGGGGGCTGCAGGTCGCGCAGGCGTACGTGAACGAGCGGGGCGGGATCAACGGCCGGCCGGTGGAGCTGATCGTCCACGACGACGCCGGCGAGGCCGCGCAGGCGGTGGCGCTCGCCCAGCGCTTCGCGGCCGACCGGCGCGTGACCGGCATCCTGGGGCCCACCCGCACCGGCACGGCGGTCGCCGTCGCGCGCGTCCTTCCCTCGCTGCAGATCCCCATGATGTCCGTGGGCTCCACCGGCGACTGGCGGACGGCCGCCGGCGAGTTCAACCCGTGGACCTTCCGCTCCACCCGCGTGGACACGTACCTCGTGCGGCCGCTGCTGCAGACCGCCCGCGACCGCCTGGGGGTGCGCTCCGCCGCCATCCTCTCCACTGCCGACGACGACTGGGCCCGCTCCACCCTGCCCGCGTACCGGCAGGCGCTGCGCGAGCTGGGGATCCGACTGGTGGCCGAGGAAAGCCAGATGACCGGCGACACCGACCGCTCCGCCCAGCTCACCCGCATCCGCGCGGCCGCGCCCGACGCCCTGATCGTCAACACGCTGGCCAGCGACGCCCCCACCATCGCGGACCAGGCGCGCCGGATGGGGATCCGCGCCCGCTTCCTGGGCACCGCGGGGTTCACCACCCCGCAGACCTGGACGCTGGCGGCGCCGGGCACGCTCAACGGAACGCTGGTCGCCGACAACTACCACGCCGCCAGCATGCGCCCGATGGTGGTGGAGTTCATCCGCCGCTACCGCGCGCGCTTCGGGTCCGACCCGCCTCCCTACGCCGCCTACGCCTTCGACGGCCTGCTCCTGATGGCCGAGGCCGCCCGCCGCGCCCCCGACCCCGCCGACCGCCGCGCGGTCCGCGACGCGCTCGGCGGAATCACGGACTTCGAGGCCGTCCTGGGGCGGGTGTCGTACCGGGGAAGCGGGGACGCGGAAAAGCCGCCGGTCATCCTGCAGATCCAGGGGAACGGCTACGTGCAGGTGCGCTGATGTCCGCCCCCCTGCTGGAGGTGGGCGAGGTGTGGAAGCGCTACGGGGGCCGTGCCGCCCTCGCCGGCGTTTCGCTGCAGGTCGGGGAGGGCGAGGCGCTCGGCATCGTCGGCCCCAACGGCAGCGGCAAGTCCACCCTGCTCGACGTGGTCAGCCGGCTGGTGGAGCCCGACGCGGGACGGGTGCGCCTGGCGGGGGAGGACCTGCTGGCCCGGCCGGCGTCGAAGCTGGCCACCCACGGCGTCGCGCGCGTCTTCCAGTCCCCCCGGCTCAGCGCCCACCTGACCGCCTTCGAGAACGTGGCGCTGGGGCTGTACCGGGGGACCACGCTGCGCCAGCGGCTGCTCTCGCCGGCCACGGGGGGCGTGCCGCGGCGGGAGGGCGAGCGGGTGCTGCACTGGCTGCGTGCGGTAGGGCTGGCGGAGTGCGCGCGGGCGTACCCGCGCGCGCTGACCCACTTCCAGGCCCGTTGCGCGGAGCTTGCGCGCGCGCTGGTCGCACAGCCGCGCCTGCTGCTGCTGGACGAGCCCACCGCCGGGTTCTCGCGCGAGGAGCGGGCCGCCTTCGCGCGGCTGCTGGGGTCGGTCCGCGCCCCGGCGACCGCCGTCGTCCTCATCGAGCACGACTTCGAGCTGATCGTGGAGACGTGCGACCGCGTGCTGGTGCTCGACGCCGGGAGGCCGGTCGCGAGCGGCCCCCCCGCCGCGGTACGGATGGATCCGGCGGTGCTGGACGTGTACTTCGGAGGCGGGGATGCTGGAGGTCTGTGACCTAGCCGTGGGGTACGGACACGGTGCGGTCGTCCGCGGCGTCTCGCTGCGGGTGGACCCGCACCGGGTAGTGGCGCTGGTGGGCCCCAACGGCGCCGGTAAGACGACGCTGGCCCGGTGCGTGGCGGGGTACCTGCGCCCCGCCTCCGGACGGGTGCAGGTGCGCCGCGGAGACACGGTCCGCGTGCTCACGGGGCGACGGCCGTGGGAGGTCGCCCGCGCAGGCGTGGTCTACGTTCCGGAGTCCGGACACATCTTCCCCTCGCTCACCGTGGCCGACAACCTGGGCGCGGCGCTTTCCTCCTTTCCCCGCCCGGTCGCGCGCGCGCACCTTCCCGCCGCGTGGGAGACCTTCCCCGCGCTGGCGCCGCTGCGCCGGCAGCCGGCGGGGACGCTGAGCGGGGGCGAGGCGCGGCTGCTGGGGATCGCGCGCGCCGTGCTCTTCGCGCGCGCCCTGGCCGCCACGGGGGCGGGCGGCGCCCCCGTCCTTCTCCTGGACGAGCCGTCCTCCGGCCTGAGCCCGGTGGCACTGGAGCGCGTGGCGGAGACGCTGAGGGCGCTGGCGCGCGACGGGTGGTCGATGCTGCTGGTGGAGCAGATGGCGCCGTTCGCGCTGGCGCTGGCGGACGCCGCCTGCGTGATGGCGCGGGGCGAGGTGGTCGCCGCGGGCCCGCCGGAGGCGATCCGCGCCGACGAGCGGGTGCGGCGGAGCTGGCTGGGCGGCGCCGCGCCGGACGGGGGGGGCCGGTGATCCTGCAGCAGCTGCTCAACGGGATCGGGATCGGGCTGACCTACGTGCTGGTGGCGCTGGGCTTCAACCTGATCTTCGGGGTGATGCGGGTGCTGAACCTGGCGTACGGCGAGGTGTTCATGGTCGCGGCCATGTCGGCGCTCGCCTTCGCGGAGCGCTTCCCGGCGCTCGCCGCGCTCGCCCCCGCCGTGGCGGTGCTGGCCGCGGTGGCGGCGGGGGTGCTGGTGCACGCGCTGGCCATCGCGCCGCTGGGGCGGGTGAGCGACCTGGACTCGCCGCGCCACCTGGGGGTGATGATCACCACCATCGGCGCCGGGCTGGTGATGCAGAACCTGGCGGTCCTGGTCTTCGGGGGCTATCCCCGGCGCTTTCCGCCGCTGGTGCCTGACGTTTACCTGGGGAGCGGACCCGTTCAGGTGCGCTCCACCGTTCTCCTGGACCTGGCCGTCGCGGCGGCGACGCTGGGCGGGCTGGCCCACCTCGTCCACCGCACCCGCTTCGGCCTGCGGCTGCGCGCCATCGCCGACAACCCGGACCTCGCGGCGGGAAGCGGCATCCGGATCCCGGTGGACGAGGCGGGGGTCGTGGTCCTGAGTTCCGCGCTGGCGGGGGTGGCGGCGTTCCTCACGGCGCAGACGGTGGGCGCGGCGTCCCCCTTCTTCGGGGTGACCTTTGGCTTCAAGGGGCTGGTGGTGGTGATCCTGGGGGGGCTGGGGAGCTTCCGCGGGTGCGTCTACGCCGGCCTTGCCCTGGGGGTGCTGGAGGCGCTGGCGGCGGGCTTCGTCTCGTCCGCGTACCGCGACGCGGTGGCGTTCGGGCTTCTGCTGGCCTTCGTGGTCTGGCGCGGGCACCTGGGCCGGGCTCCCCGCCGCGCCCCCCTGGCCGCGGGGAGCGAATGAGCGCGTACCACCTTCAGCTCGCCCACCTGGCGGCGGTCAACGCGCTGCTCGCGACGGCCGTGTACCTGCCGCTGGCCGCGGGCCGGCTGGTGGTCTGCTTTGGCGCGCTCATGGCTTCGGGCGCGGTGGCGTTCGGGTGGGCACAGGCCCACGCCGCGCCGGCTGTGCTCGCGCTGGCGTGCGGCGCCGGCGCGGGTACGCTGCTCGCGGGCGCGGTCGGGCTGCTCCTGCGGCAGGTGCGGGGGCTGACCTTCGCGGTGGCTACCCTGAGCGTGGGAGAGGTGCTGCGCATCGTGGTTACCAACACCCCCAGCCTGGGCGGTGCGCTCGGCTACACCCTGGAAAGGATCCGCCCGCTGGACGCCGCTCCGCTGGCCGCGCTCGCCGCCGTCGCGGGATGTATGGCGTGGCTGGAGGCGACGTCCATCCGCAAGGCGATCTTCCAGGTGCGGAGCGACCCCCGGCTGGCGCGCTCGCTGGGAATCAGCGTAGAGCGGCACGAGCTGGCGGCGCTGACGATGGGCGGGGCGATCGCCGGCCTGGCGGGCGGTCTCTTCGTCGGCAGTGTGGGGATCGTGGAGCCCCGCGTGTGGGGCTTCCAGTTCAGCGTACAGATCCTGATGTTCGCGGTGGTCGGGGGGAGCACGCATTTCGGCGGCGCCGTCATGGCCGCGGTGGTCCTCACCCTGGTGCCCGAGGCGCTGCGCTTCTCGTCCTCGTACCGGATGATCCTCTACGGGATCGTCCTCGTGGCGGTGACCATCCTGCGGCCGGAGGGGCTGCTGAGCCGCAGGCCCAGGCTGCGGATGGGACGGCCGGCGAAAGGGATCAGCGTGTAGCGCGCGAGGGTGCGGGTACGCAGGAGGCGTGGCTTCGCGGCTGCGCCGCCCGTTCTCGCGGCTCGGCGGCGACCCCCTCCCCCTCCCCCAACCCCGAGGAACAAGCGGGGAGGGGTTCGTGTTGCGGGCTCTCGGGTGTTGCGGAA
>DATAAG010000211.1:0-5838 GCA_036260235.1 Longimicrobium sp. | reverse complement strand
CGCTGCACCTGGGCGGCGAGGTGCGCGAGACGGTGCCCGCGGCGGTGGCGCTGCCGCGCGTCTACCTCGCGTACCGCATTCCGCCGTACGGCTCCCGCGAGTACTACGCCGCGGACCTGCTGACGGAGCTGCTCTCCGGGGGCAAGTCTGCGCGGCTGTACCGCGCGCTGGTGCGGGAGCGGCGGGTGGCGCGCGTTGTGGCGGCCTTCGTCCTTCCCGTGGTCACCGGCGCGGCCGCGATGATCCTGCGCGCCAACGTGCCGCCGGGACATCCGCCCGGGCCGGTGGAGGCGGCGGTGCTGGAGGAGCTGGAGCGGCTGGCCCGTGAGGCGCCGGGCGCCGACGAGATGGAGCGCGCCCTCACCAGCGTGGAGGCGCGGCGGATGCTGGAGCTGCAGAAGGTGAACGAGCGGGCGGACCATCTCTCCATGCTCACCACCTACTTCGACCAGCCGGAGCTCATCAACACCGAGATGGACCGCTACCGCGCCGTCACGGCGGAGGACGTGCGCCGCTTTGCCGCGGAGCACCTGGGCGCGGACAACCGCGTGGTGCTCACCTACGTTCCCCGGGACGCGGCGGGGGCGGCATGACGGACGGCGCCCTGCTGGACCGCTCGCGCCCGCCCGCGCCCGGGCCGCTGCGCCCCTTCCACTTTCCCGACGTCCGCCGCCGCAGGCTGGACAACGGGGTGGAGGTGCTGGTCGCGGAGAACCACGCCTTTCCCCTGGCCACGGTGGACCTGGTGCTCCCCTCCGGCGGACTGTCCGAGCCGGAGGAGCGCGCCGGCTCGGCGTCGCTCACCGCGGGGCTGCTGGAATCCGGCGCGGGGGAGCGCGACGCCACCGCGCTCGCCGAGATGGTGGACGAGCTGGGGCTGTCGCTGGAGATGGGCATCTCCTGGGAGACCACCCTGGCCGGCTTCACCGCGCTCACCTCGCGGCTGGACGAGGGGATGGAGCTGTTGGCGGAGATGGTGGTGCACCCCGCCTTTCCCGCGCACGAGGTGGAGCGCATCCGCGACGAGCGTCTGGCGGCGCTGGTGCAGCGCCGCGCGGATCCCTCGTCGCTGGCGGACGAGCTGGTGCAGCACTTCACCTTTCCCGCCGGCCACCCGTTCGGCCGGCGGCTGGCGGGGCCGCGCGCCACGCTCTCCACCCTCACGCGCGCCGACGTCGCCGCCTTCCACGGCGCGCACTACCGGCCGGCCGGCGCCTGGCTGTGCGCCGCCGGCGACGTGACGCTGGACCAGGTGGCCGCGCTGGCGGAGCGCTGCTTCGCGGGGTGGTCCGGGGCGCCCCCGCCCGCCCGCGCGCCGGAGACGCCCAACCGCTTCGCGGAGACCACCCTCATCCTGGCGGACCGCCCCGGCTCCGTGCAGAGCGAGGTGCGGGTGGGGCACGTGGGGATGGAGCGCACCGCGCCCGACTACTTCGCCGCCACGGTGATGAACGCGGTGCTGGGCGGGCTCTTCTCGTCGCGGCTGAACCTGAACCTGCGCGAGCGGCTGGGCTACACCTACGGCGCCAGCTCGTCGCTGGCCATGCGGCGGCTGCCGGGGACCTTCGGCATCTCCTCCGCCGTGCAGAGCGAGGGGACGGCGCACGCGGTGAGCGAGATGCTGCGCGAGATGCGCGAGCTGCAGGAGGAGCGGGTCCCCGACGCGGAGCTGGCGGACGCGCGCAGCTACCTGGCGGGCACCTTTCCCCTCTCGCTGCAGACCACCGACGGGCTGGCCGGCCGGCTGAGCACGCTGGCGATGTACGGCTTTCCGGACGACTACTTCGACAGCTACCGCGAGCGGCTGCTGGCCGTGACCGCCGACGAGGTGCGCGAGGCCGCCCGCCGCCGCCTGATGCCGGACCGCGCCGCCGTCGTCGTGGTGGGCGACGCGAGCCAGCTCCGCGCCGGCCTGGAAGAGCTGGGGATCGGCCCCGTGCAGGTCATCGACTCCGCGGACGTGCTCACCTGACCCCGCAGGCGGGACGCCGGGCGATCAGGATCAACGGACGCTCCGCGGTTTCCGCCGTGGAGCGTCCGCCGTCTTTGCCCGCGAAGGCGGACCGCGCGTCGTCGCTGCGGCGACTTCGGTCGCCGGGCGCGGGAGCGGCTTTATCGCACCGAGTTTCGCCCCGGCTCGGGCCTGGCGCCTGGCCAAGTGATTGTTGATGCGGGAATTAGGATCGCGTTAGCACGCCTCGCGACCGATTGAGCGCGGAGCGGGAACCATCCATCTTCCAGACACGAACGGATTGCGGATGAGCGATTCCGGGATGCCCGGGGCGGCCCCCGGGCTGATCGAGCGGCGGCCGGTGCACCGGGGGCGGGTGCTGGACCTGGGGGTGGACACGGTCCGCTTTCCCGACGGCTCCACCGGCGAGCTGGAGATGATCCGGCACTCGGGCGCGGCGGCGGTGCTCCCGGTCCTGGGCGACCCGGACGGCCCCGACCCGCAGATCGTCCTCGTCCGCCAGTACCGCTACGCGACGGGCGGATGGCTGTACGAGGTGCCCGCGGGGCGCCCCGACCGGCCCGGCGAGCCGTGGGAGGAGTGCGCGCGCCGCGAGCTGCGCGAAGAGGCGGGGCTGGAGGCGGGCGAGCTGCGCAGCCTCACCAGCATCTGGACCACCCCCGGCTTCACGGACGAGCGCATCCACCTGTTCATGGCCATGCGGCTCACCGCCGGCCAGACGCGCTTCGATGCCGACGAGTTCATGGAGACGGTGGCGCTGCCGCTCTCCGAGGCGCTGCGGATGGTGCGCGACGGCGAGATCACCGACGCCAAGACCATCTGCACGCTGCTGTACGCGGCCGGGTTCGTCTTCGGCCGGTAGGGCGCCGTCAGAGGCGGCACCGGACGAACGTTCTGTCGTCAGTGCGACACGCGCCGGTGTCACTTTCTCCCGGCGCCGTCCCCTGCGGGGGACAGCCCCGGCGCCGGGCCGGTGCGCGGGACGCGGCGAAAGTGAAGCAACCATGCGGATTTCTTCCGCATCCAAGCTTCGACCCGGGTTGGGAACGCCGTCTGCCTTTCCCCGACAGTGGCACCATCCCTGTCGGCTTCCCCCTGTCAGGATTCCAAGACCATGTTCCAGGTTCTCGTCAAGGATCGCAACGCCCAGCCGCGTACGCCGCGCGAGGAGCTCAAGCAGCTCGACGACAGCGGCGTGGTGGCCGCCCACCTGGCGGGGAACCGCCTGGCCTTCGGCGAGCTGGTGGAGCGCTACCAGAACCGGCTGCTGAACTTCATCTACCGCACCACCGGCGACCGCGAGCGCGCGGAGGACCTGGTGCAGGAGACCTTCATCCGCGTCTACCGGCACCTGCACCGGTTCGACCAGACCAAGAAGTTCTCCACCTGGATCTACACCATCTCGTCGAACCTGGCCAAGAACGAGCTGCGCAACCGGTCGCGCAACCCGCTGGTGCTGTTCCAGACGCTGATGAAGAACCGCGACGCGGACACGCGCCCGCTGGAGTGGGAAGACAACACCTACCGGCCGGACGACCTGTTCCGCAAGCGCCACCTGAAGGGCCAGGTGGACGCGGCGGTGGACCAGCTGCCGGAGCACCACCGCACCGTCTTCATCCTCCGCGAGATGGAGGGCAAGACGTACGAGGAGATCGCCGAGATCACCTCCACCAACCTGGGGACGGTCAAGAGCCGGCTGAACCGGGCGCGCAACAACTTCGCCCAGCTCATCGCGCCGGTGCTGGACTGAGCGCACGTCCCGCCGGGGGGGCGGGAAGGCCGCACGCGGGGGTGGACCGATGCCGGTCCGCCCCCGCTTTTTAGTGCGTGAGTGCGTGAGTGCGTGAGTGCGTGAGTGCGGGAGTGCGGGAGTGATCGGGCGGGCGCCGGCTGGTGGATGAGGACAATGGTGGCGCTGGCGCGGGGCGCCCTCTTTCTTTTTCGACGCGGGTGTTGCATCGTGTGTCCGCGGGCGCGGACGGCGTGTGTCCTCTCGACGCGGGGGGTGTGGAACCCTGACACGCCCCGCGCGTACAACGCAGCCCACGGGACGCACTGCGGTCTTCGTGATCCACCCGGTTCCACCGAGCGGCGCAGCGTGAGATGATGGACTGCAAGACCTTCCTGGACGGCTACTCCGACTACCGCGACGGGCTGCTGGACGCGGAGGGATACGCGGCGTTCGACGACCACCTGGCCGAGTGCGCGAGCTGCGCGCGCTACGACCGCGTGGTCGCCGGGGGCGTGCAGGTGCTGCGCGGGCTGCCGGAGCTGGAGGTCTCGGAAGACTTCGCGGAGCGCCTGCAGCACCGCCTGTGGCACGAGCAGGACGACCTGGCCGCCGCGCGCGCCCGCCGGGCCCGCCGCGCCCCGCGCCGCGCCGCTGGCGTCGCTGTGGCCGCCGCTGCGTCCGTGGCGGCGGTGGCGCTGGTGCCGGGCGTGTACGAGCGCGTCGCCCCCACGGTGACCATGCTTCCGTCGGTGGCGGCCACCACGCCCTCCGCGGCGCAGGCGCCGTACCGGCTGGCGGAGGAGCACGGCGCCGGCGAGGGCTTGGCGGCGCGGCTGGAGGAGGTGGGAGTGGAGGTGTATCCCATGCCCTATGGCAACGTGCTGTACCACACCGCCTCCACGGCGGCCGCCCAGTACGGCGGCGTGCACTCCGCCGGCTCCGAGTAAGTGGCCCTCATCCGTCCCGGACAGCTGGACCGCACCCTGCGCGACCGTGTCGCGGGGGGTGCGTTCTTCTTTTTCGGCGACGAGGACTACCTGCGCGAGGCCGCCGTGGACCGCGTGGTGGCGGCGTACGTGGACCCCGCCACCCGCGACTTCAACTTCGACCAGCTGCGCGGCGCCGACGTGGGCGCCGACGACCTGGCGTCCATCATCGCCACCCCGCCGATGATGGCGGAGCACCGCGTGGTCGTCATCCGCGACGCGCAGGGGCTCTCCGTCAAGGCGCGCGAGGTGGTGGAGGCGGCGTGCAGGTCGCCGGAGCCGGGGCTCATCCTGGTCGTCTCCGCCGCCATCCCCTCCGGCAGCAAGGCGAAGTTCTACGACGAGCTGAAGAAGCAGGCCGTCTCGGTGGAGTACGCGCCGCTCTCGCACGACGACGCGCCCGGCTGGGTGATGGAGACGGCGCGCGACGAGCTGGGGGTGGAGGTGGACCCGGACGCGGCGCGCGCGCTGGTGGGCGGCATCGGGGTGGACCTGGGGACGCTAAGATCCGAGCTGCGGAAGCTCTCCGCGTACGTGCAGGACCGGAAGCGCGTGACGGTGGACGACGTGCGCGCGGTGGGCGGCATCATCCCCCGGCAGGACCGCTGGGCGTGGTTCGACATGGTTGCCGAGCGCCGCTTCGGCGAGGCGCTGCAGGCGCTGCCCATCCTGCTGGAGTCCGGCGAGAACGGGGTGGGGCTGGTGATCGGGATGGGCGGGCAGCTGCTGAAGGTGGCGCTGGTCTGCGCGGGCGGGCAGGCGGCGCTGGAGCGGGAGCTCAAGCCGTTCCAGAAGTGGATGGCGCGCCGAATCGTCCCCCAGGCGCGGCGGTGGACGCTGCCGGAGGTGGACCAGGCGCTGGGCGAGCTGCTGCGCACGGACCGCCTGCTCAAGTCCGCCTCGCTCAACGACCGGCAGGCCATCGAGGAGCTGCTGCTGCGGCTGTGGCGGATCGGCCGGCGGGAAGCCGCGGCGTAGCCCGCAGGGAGCCGCCCCGCGCCCGGCGGGTGATGCCGATCGCGAATCTGATCACGCAATCGCGCGGCCCGCCTCCAGGAGCGAATGAATTCGCCGCTGGAAATTCGCGAAGTCCGCCTGCGCGGACTGTACGCGTCGCCGAACGGGGCTTCACCTGCACCGCGTACAGT
>DATAAG010000210.1:0-7756 GCA_036260235.1 Longimicrobium sp. | reverse complement strand
GCTGGAGGCAACTGCGCGAGCAACTCGAAGCGCGCCGCCACGTGCGACGCCGGGGACTGCGCTTCCGCCGCGATCCCAAAACGTATCTCAGCGACCTTGACGAACAGCTACGCAAGCTAGGTTTGCCGTCCTAGTTTTTTTGTTTTTTGTACCGGGTCAGGGAGAGCCAAGGGTGCGCCTTATCGAGTCCGCCTTCGCCAGGTGCGCCCTCACCATGGGAAGCACGTCCTGCTCCAGAGCGGTGCGGAGCTGCGGGTTCTGCGCCGCCGGAAGGAGGTCGCCCTCGATGGCGTGGAGCACGTTCTCGTGCGAACGCACCATGTAGAGCATGAACGCGCGGTCCAGCGCGGGGCCGGAGAGGCCCCGGAGCCGCTGTACCTCCGCGCTGGTAACGGAATCGAGCTGCGCGCTCAACGAGTCGGGGGCGGGCGTGATGCCGTTCTGCTGGGCGACCCCGTTAACCGTGTCGCCCAGCGCGGTGTGCTGCGTGATCATCTGCCGGGCGAACGCCTTTACCTGCGGGTGCTCCACGCGGTCCACGACGCTGTCGCTGGGCACGATCTCCGACCGGCCCGAGGCTGCCAGGATGGCGACGATGTTGCCGTCGGTGAGGGTGCCCGCGGTCGTGGTCGAGGGAGCCGACGGCGCCTGCGTGGCGGCGGGCGTGGAGTCGGCGGCGGCGGCGCCGGCCTCCTCGTCGCTGCCGCCGCATGCGGCCGCCAGGAGCAGCAGGGGAGCCGCGACAAGCCAGCGGTGGTGATGCAACAAGAATCTCATTTTATCTCCCCGTCTTGATTGTACCCGGGCGAATGCTCGCCCCACGCAGCGCGCCGCGGATCGGCGTGCCTGATCCTTTATCCGTAATCACCCGGCACCATTCCGCGGATTCGTGTCACAGTCTACAAATGGCCGGGTGGGACTGCAAGCATTCTGTTTCGCGACATTCTCCGGGTACGAGGCGTGGTGCACAGCTCCGGTGAGGTGGGTAGATGCGCTGGGGCGCACGGAGGCGGACTGGGTCCGCTTTGATGGCGGACTCCTACTTCTGGAACCCGCGCCTGCGCGAGGACGTGAAGCCCTGGACGGACGACTACTCCAGCCTGCTCACCGTCTTCGACTGGTAGGGCGAGAGCCCTGTCACACTGAAAATGGAAGGCGCGGTGAGCAGCCGGATGTTGCCCCGCGCCTTCGTTGCGTTCCGGTTACTCGGTCCTCCTGCCGGAGGTGGCGAGGCAGAGGAGGTCGGCATTCTCCCCCGGCCGTTCTCTTGACGACAACCGCTACAATGGTACCATGCTCTTAGGGTGTTTCGTCGGCTGATCACCGAGTGTGTGTGCACGGGCGACGCGCGCCACGCCTCCGCATCCATCCCGCCGCTTTCCCCATGTCCAAGCTCTTCATCTCCCACAGTTCGCAGGACGACGGCTTTGTGCGCCAGTTGCGCGCGTTGCTGGAACTGCACGGCGCGGCGGGTTGGATCGATTCCCGCGAGTTGCGCGGCGGCGACCCCCTGTGGCCCGAGATCCAGCGGGCCATCGAGTCCGCGTCCGCATTCGCCGTCGTGGTGAGCCCGGCGTCGCTGCAATCGGAGTGGGTGGGCGACGAGCTGGCGTATGCGCTGGAACTGCAGAAGGCCCGCGGCAGGGACGCATTCCCCGTCATTCCCATCTCGCTCGACGGCACGAAGCTCGGCGTGCTCAAGCGGCTCTTCGGCGAGGAGCCGGTCTACATCCCGGTGAACAGCGCCGCGGGTGGAATCGAGGCGGCACTGAACGACATCCTCGTTGCCCTGGGCAAGCGGCGGCCGGCGGATCCGCTCCCAACCCTCCAGCCGCCGGCCGAGCCGCTGGAGGAATTGGTCCTGGAGCTCACCGGCCTCGACTTTCGTGAGCATGAGGGCGTGCCCCGCGCCTCGGCCAGCGCGCGGCTCGTCCATCAGCCGGCCACGCAGGGCCGGCGCGAGGTCGAAAGCACCCGGTGGCGGTTCATCGCTCCGCCAGGATTCGGCCCCATCGAGGCCGGGGAGCTGCGCTGGTACCTGGAGCAGTACGTCGTCTGGCCCAGCACCTACTTTCGCGACCGCGCGCGCAAGGTGGAGGAGAGCCTGGTGAGGTGGGGCCGGCTCCTGCACGACGCGGCCATGCCGGCCGCGCACACGGCGGCCGTCATGCAATCGTGGGCGGGCATTAAAAGCCGCGCCGAACGCCGCTTCTCGGTCCACGTGGACGCGAGAACCGAGGCAGGCGCGCCCGAGGCCGAGGCGGCTGCCGCGAAGGAAGCCGCCACCGTGCTGCTGGGCCTGCCGTGGGAGCTGCTGCACGACGGCCGCGGCTTTCTCTTCCAGGGCGCAAAGCCCACCCGCGTCCGCCGCCGCCTGCCGAACACGCAGAACCTGGACGTGGCGGTCGTCGCCACGCCCATCCGCATCCTGCTGGTCACGGCGCGGCCGGAGGACGACGCCTGCGGCTACATCGATCACCGCGCGAGCGCGCTGCCGCTGGTGGACGCCATGGAGGCGCTGCCGGGCCTGGTGCACATCCACGTTCTCGATCCGCCCACGCTGCCCGCGCTGCGCGAGGAGCTGGACCGCGCGCGGAGCCGCGGAGAGCCGTACCACGTGGTCCACTTCGACGGGCACGGGGTCTACGACCGCAGGGTGGGCCTGGGAGCACTGTGCTTCGAGGACCCGCGGGACGGGGGCAAGCTGGAGAGGCGCCGCCACGAGAAGGTCTTCACGGGCGATCTCGGGGCCATGCTCCGCGACCACCGCGTGCCGCTGGTGTTCCTGGAAGCCTGCCAGACGGCGCAGGCGGAGCAGGCATCCGAGTCCGTCGCCGCCGCGCTGCTGGGAGCGGGGGTGACGTCCGTGGTGGCCATGAGTCACAGCGTGCTCGTGGAGACCGCGCGCCGGTTCGTAGAGGCGTTCTACGACGCGCTTGCCGGCGGCGCTCGCGTGGGCGGCGCCATGCTCGCGGGCCAGCGCCACTTGAAGGACGACCCCTCGCGCGGCCGGGTCTTCGGCGCGGGAGAGCTGCGGCTGCAGGACTGGTTCGTCCCCGTGCTCTTCCAGGAGAGGGACGACCCGCAGCTCTTCCGCGGCACGCCGTCGCGGCAGTCGCAGGAGGATTATCTCGAGGCGCTGCAACGCCGCTTGGGCGAGCTGCCCACGGAGCCGGCGACCGGCTTCGTGGGGCGCAGCCGCGACCTGCTCGCCCTCCAGCGGCTGCTGCGCCAGGAGCGCTACGCCGTGGTGCGCGGACAGGGCGGCGAGGGAAAGACCGCGCTCGCCGCCGAGCTCGCGCGCTGGATGGTGCGCTCGCACCAGGTGCGCCGGGCCGCGTTCGTCTCCGTGGAGACGCACAGCCACGCTGCCGCCGTGCTCGATGCCGTTGGACGCCAGCTTGCCGGCGAGGATTACTCCGTCGCCACCTTCAGCGACCTGGAACAGGCCCTCCTGCCCGTGGAGAGGGCCCTGCGGGAGCAGGACACGCTGGTGGTGGTGGACAACATGGAGAGCGTCCTCCTGCCGCCCTTCGTGGCGGCGGAGACGCCGGACGCGCTCACCGAGGATGCGCGGCGGGCGCTGGACGCCATCCTGGCGCTTTGCGCGCGGCTGAACGCAATCGGCGAAACACGGCTCGTGTTCACCAGCCGCGAGGCGCTGCCCGCGCCCCTCGACGGCGAACGGCACCGGATCGAGCTGCACCAGCTGAATCGCGAGGACGCGGTGAAGCTGGTGGAGCGCGTGCTGAACGCCGACGTGGACGGCGGCGACGGCGCTTCCAGCGACGCCGCGCGGGAAGAGATCGAGCAGCTGGTGGACGCCGTGAATCGCCACGCCCGCACGCTGGCGCTGCTGGCGCCGTCGCTGCGCAGCCGCGGCGTGGAAGCCACGCGTCAATCGCTGGTCGAGCTGATGGCGCAGATGGAGCGCAAGTTTCCTCGCAGTCGGGAACAGTCCGTCTTCGCCAGCGTGGAGCTTTCACTGCGCCGCCTCTCGCCCGCGAACCGCGAGAAGGCGCAGGTGCTCGCGGTGTTCCACGGCGCCGTCGATCTGGACGTGCTCCGCGTGATGATGGAGTGGGAGCCGCCTGACGTGGCCTCGCTGGCGGTCGAACTGGTCGAGACCGGCTTGGCGACACCCAATCCCTACGACCATCTCACCCTAAATCCCGCGCTCTGCCCCTACCTGCGCGGGCGGCTAGACCCCGCAGAACGCGAAGCGCTGGCTGCCCGCTGGATCAAGGCGATGCGGGCATATGTCGACTATCTTGACCAAGAACAGCATAGAAACGCTGAAATCGCAGCAACATTGACGGTGCTGGAACTGCCGAACCTGTTCGCGCTGCTGGATGAGATGCAGCAAGCTGGGGACGCGGAGGCAACGATCGGCGTGGCCACTTCGCTGTACACGTTGATGCACAACCTCGGTAAGCCGCGCCTGCTCGAGCGTGTGGCGCAGGCGCGGGACGCTGCCGCTGAAGTGCTGGGCGCGACGTGGAATCACGCGCAGTTCGAGGCGCAGCGGACGCGAACTGAGCAGCTACTTGCCAGCAGACGCTTGCCCGAGGCAATTGAGGGCGCGCGGCAATTGCTCCAGCGCGCCCGGACCGCGGGGGAGCAAGCGTATCTCGAAGCCTCCTATGACTTGGCGATGGCCAACTGGCTGTTGGGCCGGGTGTTACGCATTGCCGGCGGCGCCGAAGAGGCATTGGCTTTCTTCAAGGAAGCGCAGGAACGATTCGAAACCGAGCGCGACAAGCCCGGTCGTGGCGCGGAACGAATGGCATCCGTCTGCTTGACGGAGCGGGGCGATTGTCTCTTCGACCTTGGCCGACTCGACGAGGCTGCATCAGCTTACGAGGAACGCATTCGTCGCGCGAAGAAACTTGGTGACGACCGCGGGACCGCGGTCGCTAAGGGCCAGCTTGGGACGGTTCGCCTGGCGCAGCGCCGCTACGCGGAGGCGCTGGAGGCATACGCGGAGGCGCGCGAGCGGTTCGCGCGGCTGGACGAACCGGGCTCGGTAGCCACTGCCTGGCACCAGACCGGCAGGTTGCATCAGGAAGCGGGCAACCCGGAGGCGGCGGAGGATGCCTATCGGGAATCACTCGCCATTAGCGTGCGGCTTGGAAACGTCGCCGGGCAGGCGGGTACGCTGGGGCAGCTTGGGTTATTGTACGACGCCATAGGTCGAACTGAGGAAGCGGTGGCCTTCCTGAGGCAGGCGTTGGACAGATACGTCGAGATCAATGATGTGGCAGCCGAAGGGCGGACCAGAAGCAATCTCGCCATCCGTCTTCGCAAGCTCCGCCGCCTCGCCGAAGCACGGCAGGAAATCTACCGGACAATCGAATGCGACGCGCACTTCGGCCACGCGTCTGAACCGTGGAAGACGTGGGCGATTCTCGCGGATATCGAGACGGACGCAGGAAACCATACCTCCGTTGCGGAGGCCCGGCGCAGGGCCGTCGCCAGCTACCTTGCCTACCGGCGCGACGGCGGCGAGAATCATTACGCAGATGGCCGCATCGCCCTCGCCATCACGCAGGCGCTGAGTACCGGCCAGGCCGATCAGGCCGCGTCATTGCTCCAGCAGATCGCGGGCAAGCCTGACGCTGCTCCGTTGCATCCTTTCATCCGCGCCCTCCAGGCCATCGTCGCCGGCAGCCGCGACCGCGCCCTCGCCGCCGACCGCGAACTCTACTACACATCGGCCGCCGAAATCCTGTTCCTCATCGAAACGCTGGAGGCGCCTCGGCAATAGGTATCCCCGAGAACCGGGAGCTTCGCACGCCAACCCGCTTCGTGCAGCGCGCGGCGGCCAGCTCTTCCGCTAAGTCGCCGGCTCCATCGCCAACCGCCCGGATCCCGTCGGGCGGTTGGCGTTTCAGCTAACGACGGCTGCGTCCGCCCGGAAGAACCGGGTGCGCCCCACCGCCTCCAGCTCCGCCACGGCGCGGTCCGCGGCGGCATCGTCGCGGATGATGGCGCCGAGGCGCGCGGCGTTCGCCCGGAACTCCGGCTCGTCCAGCAGGCGGCGGAGGGCGGCGGCGATGCGCGGGGGCGACGCGGAGGGGCGCAGCCGCAGCCCCACGCCGCGGGCGACCACGCGGGCGGCGTTGTCATCCTGGTCGCGGCCCATCGGCAGGCAGAGGAGCGGAACGCCAGCGGCCAGCGCGCGCATCACCGTACCGTGCCCGCCGTGCGTGACGAGCGCGGCGGCGTGCGGGAACAGTTGCCCGTGCGGGGCGGAGGCGACCGCGACCACGTTCGGCGGCAGGTCGAAGCGCTCGCCCGCCATCGCCGGGCCCAGCGTGACCAGGCCGCGCACCGGCAGCGTGCCCAGCGCGGCGATGATGCGCTGCAGCGCGCCGCGCTGGTCCTGAAAGGTCGCGGAGAGGCTGGCGACCACCAGCGGGCGGGCATCGCTCTCCGGCCACGGGTTCCGCCACTCGCCGGTCCAGTCCGGCTCGTCCAGCACGGGGCCCACGTAGCGGACGTTGGCCGGGGGCGGGGTGATGGGAAAGTCGAACGCCCGCGACGTCTGGATGAGCCGCAGGTCGGCCGCGTGCCACTGGCCCACCAGCTCCTCTCCCGTGCGCAGCGGCGCCAGGCCGAAAGCGCGGCGCGCGTCGCTGAACGGCGCGAGGTACGCCGCGAACTGCCGGTAGAAGAGACGCGTCATCAACCCGTCGCGCACGCGGCCGGCCAGGTCCGCCCGCGGCAGGAATCCGGGTCCGCCCGCCGGCCTTCCCGGGCCGGGGAGGTACTCCGGCATGTGGAAGAGCACCACGCGCGGAATCCCCGCCGCCTCGGCGGGGACCAGGGCGCCGGGCAGCAGCGCGTCCACCACGACCACGTCCGGCCGCTCGCCCTCCATCGCGCGCCCCGTCTCCTCCGCCACGATGCGCGCGGGCCCGAACACCACGCGCTCCAGCGAGGCCTTCAGCGCCCCGATCGGCGTCCGCGCGGCGGAATCGCCGATCAGGTCCTCCGCGCGGTCTTCCCTTGTGAAGTGGCGGGTGAACGGAACGAAGCACGCGCCCGCCGCCTCCACGGCGCCGCGCAGGCACGGCTCCGCGAGCACGCGCACGCGGTGGCCGCGCGCGGCCAGGCGACGCGCCACCCCCAACACCGCGGGAACGTTGCCGCCCCCTTCGAAGGTCACGAACAGGTAGGAGCGCGAAGCGTCCACGGGTGCCTCACGGGTGGGATGGGGAAAGGGAGACCAGGCCGTCCACCAGGGCGCGGATCACCCGCGCGGTGTCATCGACGGAGCGGCCCAGGTCGCGGCGAAGGAGCTTCCAGGCGTAGAGGTCGGTGGCCGCCACGAAGGCGTCCAGGCGGACGGCGTGCGCGTCGTCCCCGGCAGGCGGCAGGTGGGCGGCGAAGACGCGGGCGCACCACTCGCGGTGCGCCGCCCGCCCCGCGCGGGCGATGGCCCTGGCCTCCGGCACCTTCTCCTCCAGCGCGAGGGTGCGGAGGACCGCGTCGCCGTCGCGCTCGTAGTGCATCAGCAGGACCTGCAGCGCCTCTCCCACGTCGCCGGGGAGCGCCTGGCCGCGCTCCGCCTCGATCCCCGCCGCGTCGGCCCGGATGCAGGCCGCGATCACGCCCTCCCGCGAGCCGAAGCGCCGGATCACCGTGCGCACGGAGACGCCCGCGCGCTCGGCGATGTCGGCCAGGGTGATCTCGTCGATCGGGCGCTCCCGCCACAGCGCGACGGCCGCGGCGAGGATGTCCCGGGCGGTGC
>DATAAG010000209.1:0-4289 GCA_036260235.1 Longimicrobium sp. | reverse complement strand
CGTTCCCGCCCGCCGCACGGAAGGTGGCCAGTGAACCGCACGACGACGACGCTCCGCATCTTCCCCGCGGCGCTGCTGGCCGCGCTCGCCGCCTGCGCGCCCGCGGCGACCGGCACGCCGGCGGACCCGGCGCCCGCGCCCGCCGCGCAGGAGGCGGAGCCGCGGATCGTCGCCGAGCAGCCGGGGCTGGCGCCGGTGCGGCCGTACACGCTGCCGCCGGTGGAGGAGTTCCGGCTGGCGAACGGCCTGCGCGTGGTGGCGGTGCGGCAGAGCGCGGTGCCGCTGGTGACCGGGCGGCTGATCGTGGACGCGGGGGCCGAGCACGAGCCCGCGGCGCGCAACGGGCTGGCGCTGGTGACGGCCAACCTGCTGCCGGAGGGGACGGCGCAGATGTCCGGCCCCGAGCTGGCGGAGCGGATGGAGCGGCTGGGGGCGCAGTACCAGACCGGAGCGGGGCAGAACCTGGCCTTCGTGGCGGCCACGGCGCTCAAGCCGGTGTTCGGCGAGGCGCTGCGGCTGGCGGCGGCTTCGGTGATCGCGCCCGCGTTCCCGGAGCGCGACTTCGAGCGGGTGCGCCAGCAGGCGATCACCGCCTCGGTACAGGCGCAGTCCACGGTGGAGGGGCTGGCCAACGAGGCGTTCGCGCGCGCCGTGTTCGCGGACGGGGCGCCGTACGCACGCCCCGCGGGCGGGACGGCGGCCACCCTGCGGGCCATCACCCGCGACGACGTGGTGCAGTGGCACCGGTCGATGTACGTCCCCGCCAACGCCACCCTGCTGCTGGTGGGCGACCTGGGCGCGGAGGAGGCGCGGCGGGTGGCGGAGGATGCGTTCGGCGCGTGGCAGGGGTCCGGGACCCGGCCGCCGCGCTCCGCCAACCCCCTCCGCCCCGTCGGCGCCACGCGGGTGATCCTGGTGGACCGGCCGGGCTCGGTGCAGTCCGCCATCCGCGTGGGGCAGGGGGCGATCGGGGCGGAGGACCCGGACTACCTGCGGCTGCTGGCCATCAACCACCTGCTGGGCGGCGGGTTCAGCGCGCGCATCAACCAGAACCTGCGCGAGCGGCACGGGTGGACGTACGGCGCCACCAGCGCCTACAACGCCCAGCGCGGCGCGGGGACGATGTTCATCACCTCGTCGGTGCGCACCAACGCCACGGACAGCGCGCTGGTGGAGTCGGTGCGCGAGTACCGGCGCCTGGTGGAGGAGCCGATCCCGGCGGCGGAGCTGCAGGGGTCGATGGGGAACCTGGCGGGGAGCTTTCCCGCCACGGTGCAGACGGTGCAGGGGCTCGCGCAGCGGATGCAGAACCTGCTGGTGTGGGGGCTGCCGCTGGACTTCTACGGCTCCTACGCGCCGCGGCTGACGGCGCTCACGCCGCAGGAGCTGGCGCAGCTGGGCCGCGCGCGCCTGACGCCCGACGCGCTCACCATCGTGGTCGCCGGCGACCTGGCGGCCATCGAGGCGCCGATCCGCGCGCTGAACCTGGGCACGGTGGAGGTGTGGAGCCCGGCCGGCGAGCGCGTGCGGTGAGGTCGCCGGTCTCGCGGACAGCGGCTGAAGTCGCGCACGACTACGCGCTGTCCGCCTTCGCGGACACCAACGGCACGCTGTGAGGAGCGGTGGCATCCCGATTCCGGCTGATCCTGGTGCTATTCGCGGTGCTGGGCTGCACGCCGGCGCCGCCGGCTCCGTCCCCCGCCGCGCCGGCGACGGTGATGCGGATTTGCGTGCTGCACCACGGCGAGCTGGTCGACGTGCGGGCGGAGCAGCTGGCGTCGGGGGACACGGTGGTGGAGGGGCGGCCGTTCTCGCGGGTGTACGCGGACACGGGGCAGTACGCCGCCACGCACTCGTGGTACGTCGAAAACGAGCCGATCGACTACGACCACGAGAACGTGTGCTACGTCAAGTACGGGCGGCCGCGGTACGTGGCGGCGGAGAGCCTGGTGCGCCTGGGGCGGTGGCGCGGCGTCACCGTGTTCCGTGAGCGCGCGGGGCCCGGCCTGCCGGAGGTGCTGATGGTCCCGGTGGGGGCCGGATGCATGTTCCAGCTGTACCAGTACATGCCCAGCATGCCCCCGCGCTCCTGCCCCCAGCCGGCCCGGTTCGAAATTCCGTAGAACGCACAAGATTTCGATCACGTAGAGCAGCAGAGGGGCAGAGCAGCAAGAGGAACGGCGATCCGTTCTCTGCGTCTCTGCCCCTCTGCTGCTCTGCTGCTCTGCGTGAAATGCCTTTCAGTCCGCGGCGGGGATGACGCCGCAGGCGATGCGCGCGCCGGAGTTGCCGGACGGGTCCGTGCGGTAGTCGTCGGCGCTGGCGTGCACCATGAGCGAGGTGCCGCCCGGCTTGCGCAGCGAGCTGGCGCCCGAGCCCGTCAGCGTGACGCCCGGCGCCACGCCGGTCATGGTGCCGCGGCCGTTCGCGTCCACCGTGATGTTGGGCAGGTCGCCCGCGTGCGGCCCGGCGGGATTCTCCGTCCCGTGCTGCCGGTTCGCTGGATTGAAGTGCGGCCCCGCCGTGGTGAAGTCCGGCGGGTCGCACTGTCCCGTCTGGTGGATGTGCACGCCGTGCACCCCGGCGGGGACGCCGTTCGTGTTCAGCGTCACCCGCACGCCCCCGGCGGCCGGCGCGAGCAGCGCGCTCCCCACCGTGCGCCCGGAAGCGTCGCGCAGCGTAATGGTCTGCGTGTCGGCGAGCCCGCCCGCACCCGCGCAGCCGGCCAGCCCCAGCACCGCGGCGCCGGCGATCAACCCTCTCGTCCTCATCGTCCTCTCCTCGGCCGTTCTTCTCTGTCCCCGTTCCCGCACACCCCCGTGCGGAACGGCGCTGGCGGGCAGCAAGGATCGTGCGGAGAAGGCCCTCACCCTGTCCTACTAAGAAAGTAGTTGACAGCGCCGCCGCGGTCGATTACCATCTACTAAGACTCTAGTAGAAAGGAGGCGCGGGTGGAGATCAGCTTCACGGAGCGGGAGCTGGACGTGATGGGAGTGCTGTGGGACCGCGGCGGCGCCACGGTGGCCGAGGTGCGCGAGCAGCTGGCCGACGACCTGGCGTACACCACGGTGCTCACCGTCCTTCGCACCCTGGAGGAGAAGGGGTACGTGGGCCACACCGAGGAGGGGAAGGCGTACCGCTACCATCCCCTCGTCGAGCGGCAGGCCGCGGGCGACAGCGTGCTGAAGCGGATGCTGCGCAAGGTGTTCAAGGACTCGCCCGAGCTGCTGCTGACGCACCTGGTGAGCGACCGGGGGCTGAGCGCGGAGGAGCTGCGGCGGATGCGGCGGCTGCTGGACGAGCGCATGGGCGAGGAGGAGCGATGATCGCGCACTGGATGGTGTACTGCGCCGCCGTGGGCGTGCTGCTGTGCGCCGGCGCCGCGGCCGCGGAGCGGGCGCTGCGCGCGTTCGGCCGGCCGGTGCGCTGGGCGTGGGCCGCGGCCATCGTCCTCGCCCTGGCGATCCCCGCCGCGGCGCGCTGGCTTCCCCGCGCCGTCCCGCCGCGGATGCCGGTCCCGGCCGTCACGGTGAACGCGGCCGCGCCGGCGGCGCTGCCGGCGATCTCGTCCGCCCCCGCGGACGCGCCGCGGCGGATCGACCTGGCGGGGCTGGACGGGCCGCTCTCGCTGCTCTGGACGGCGACGAGCGCGGCGGCCGTGCTGGCGCTGCTGGCCGCGTGGGCGGTGCTGGAGCGCCGCCGCCGGCGGTGGCGCGCGGCGGAGGTGGACGGCGTGCCCGTCCTCCTTTCGCCGCGGACGGGACCGGCGGTCGTGGGCCTGTTCCGCAGCGCCATCGTGGTGCCGGAGTGGGTGGTGCGCGACGCGGAGCCGGAGGTGCGCGCCCTGCTGCTGGAGCACGAGCGCGAGCACCTGCGCGCCGGAGACCCCCGCCTGCTGGCCCTGGGGCTGGCCGCCGCGGCGCTGATGCCGTGGAACCCCGCGGCGTGGTGGCAGCTGCGCCGGCTGCGGCTGGCGGTGGAGATGGACTGCGACGCCCGCGTGCTGGCCCTCCGCGGGGACGTGCGGACGTACGGCGCGCTGCTGCTGGAGGTGGGGCGGCGCGCCTCGTCCGCGGACCGGATGATCACCGTGGCGGCGTTCAGCGAACCCGCCTCGTTCCTGGAACGGAGGATCCGCATGATGACCCTGCCGCGCGCCCGCCGGCCGCTGCTGCGCGCCGCCGCCTTCGGCGGGGCGGCCGCCCTGCTGGTGGCCGCCGCCTGCCGCGCCCCCGGCCCCGCCCGCCCCGTGCCCACGGACGACCCCCAGGGCCCCGCGCCCGCCGGGT
>DATAAG010000208.1:0-4593 GCA_036260235.1 Longimicrobium sp. | reverse complement strand
GAACTCCGTGGACTCCGCTGACTCCGTGTGAGGCCACGGCAGTTCCGTCCTACTCGATGGTCTTGGAGAAGCGGAGGACGCTCATCCCCAGGATCAGCAGGGCGAGCAGGGCCAGCATGGCGCCCTCCATCCACAGGTGCGGCAGGCCCACGCCCTTGAGCAGCACGCCCCGCAGCACGCGCAGGTAGTAGGTGAGCGGCAGCACGGAGCTGAGCGCCTGCATCACCCTGGGCATGGCCTCGCGGGGGAACATGAAGCCGGAAAGGAGGATGTTGGGCAGCAGCAGCATGAAGCTGAGCTGCATCGCCTGCGCCTGCGTCCGCGCCACGGTGCTGACGAACAGCCCCAGCCCCAGGTTGGCGAAGACGAAGAGGAGGGTGAGCGCGTACAGCACTGCCAGGCTGCCGCGGACGGGGACGCGGAAGAGCAGGCTCCCCAGGAGGAGCACGATCGTCATCTGCACGTAGCCCACGAGCACGAACGGGACGATCTTGCCCAGCATCATGCTGGTCTTGTCGATGGGCGTGACGATGAGCTGCTCCAGCGTGCCGCGCTCCCGCTCCCGCGTCACGGCCAGGCTGGTGACCAGGATCATGGTGAGCGACAGCAGCACGCCGATGAGGCCGGGGACGATGTAGACCTCGCTGCGCAGCGCCGGGTTGTACCACGGCCGCACGCGCACCTCCAGCGGTGGCGTGCGCCCCGCCCCCCCGGAGAGCTCCAGCACGCGCGCCTGCGCCGCCAGCGACGCGCCGGAGAGCGCCGCGGACGAGGCCATGGGGTCGGCGGCGTCGACGATGACCTGCGCCTGCGCGCCGCGCCCGCGCTTGAGGTCGCGCGCGAAGTCCGGCGGAACGACGATGGCCGCGCGCGCCTGGCCGCTGCGGATGCGGTCCTCCATCTCCCCCCGCCCCGCCACCGTGCCGACGACGCGGAAGTTGCCCGTGTGCTCCATCCCCGCCACCAGCGCACGGCTTTCGGAGGTGCGCGACTCGTCCAGCACCACCGTGGGAAGGTTGCGCACCTCGGTGCGGATGGCGAAGCCGAAGACGATGAGCTGGATGGCCGGCATCCCCACCATGAGCGCGAGCGTGAAGCGGTCGCGCTTCATCTGCACGAACTCCTTCCACAGCATGGGCCACAGCGGCCAGCGCCGGATGCGGTCGAGGGCGCTCATCGCCGGCCTCCAGGGAGCGAATGCGGAAGGAGCGAGTACAGGCCGCGCGCCCAGCCCCGCCCGCGGAGCGACTCAATCCGCCGCTGGGAAGGCGCCAGGTCCGCCTGCGCGGATCGTAGCCGAGAATCTGGAGACTCGCCGGCGGGCCACGAGAAGTCGGAGGGCAGGTTCCCCGGTCGCGCGCTGGCATTGACAGGATGCATGACCCCGTGCGGCGCTCCCTCGGAATGACACTCCGGGGTTTCGGCAACGAAGCCCCGCGCGGTTTGCGGGGGTTCCCGCAGTTCCAGCCGCGGCTTCAGCCGCCCGGGACCGAGCCCGGAGGAAACACCCACCTTCGCACTCTCGCGCTCTCGCACTTTCGGACTCATCCCTTCACCCCCTCGTCCCGCCGCTGCAGCTCGATGAACACGTCCTCGATGCTGGGCTGGGCGAACTGCGCGGTGATCTCGCCCACCGTGCCCAGCGCGATCAGGTGGCCGCGGGAAAGGAAGGCGATGCGCTCGCACCGCTCCGCCTCGTCCATGTAGTGCGTGGTCACCAGGATGGTCGTCCCGGCGCGCGCCATCTGGTGGATGACGTCCCAGAAGCGGCGGCGCGCGGCGGGGTCCACGCCGGCGGTGGGCTCGTCCAGGAAGAGCATCCGCGGGCGGTGCGCCGTGGCGCAGGCCAGCGACACCCGCTGCTTCCATCCGCCGCTCAGCGTCCCGGTCAGCTGGTCGCGCCGCGGGTGCAGCTCCAGCTCGTCCATCAGCTCGTCCACCCGCCGGTCCCGCTCCCCGCCCGCCAGCCCGTAGACGGAGGCGTAGAAGCGGATGTTCTCGCGCACCGTCAGGTCCTCGTACAGGCCGAACTTCTGGCTCATGTAGCCGATGTTGCGCCGCACCTGCTCCGGCTCCGCCGCCACGTCGTGCCCCACCACCGTCGCGGTGCCGGAGGTGGGCTGCATCAGCCCGCAGAGCATGCGGATGGTGGTGGTCTTTCCCGAGCCGTTGGGCCCCAGCAGCCCGAACACCTCGCCGCGGGCGATGGCCAGGTCCAGCCCGTCCACGGCCGCGTAGCCGCCGAACACCTTGCGCAGCGCCTCCGTGCGGACGGCGGGCTCGGCCGATACTACAGGCGCGCTCACCGCCGGGGCTCCCGCGCGGGAAGCTCCACGGTCAGCGGCAGCCCGGCCTTGAGCATTCCCGACGCGTCGTCGAACTCCACCCGCACGCCGAAGAGCAGGTCCTCGCGCTCGTCCTCCGTGAGCGCCACGCGCGGCGTGAACTCCGCCCGCGGGCTCAGCGCGGCGATGCGGCCGCGGAAGGGACGGTCCGGAAAGGCGTCCAGCCGCGCCGTCACCGTCTGCCCCACGCGCAGCGTGGGCAGGACGCGCTGGTCCACGTAGACGCGCGTCCACGGCCGGCGCGGATCGCCCAGGGTGAGCACCGGCTGCCCGGCCGCGACCGTCTCGCCGGGCTCCGCGGTGCGGAGCATCACCACGCCGTCCACCGGCGCCGTCAGCGTCAGCTCCCCCGCCGTCTCCCGGGCCGACTGCAGCGCGGCCTCCGCCCCGGCCACCTCCGCGCGCGCCGCCTCCACCTGTCCCTCGCGCGCGCCCTGCCGCACCAGGCGCAGGTTCTCGCGGGCGGCGTCGCGCAGGGCGGCGGCCTGGGTGGCGGCGGCGCGGGCGTTGTCCAGCACCTGGCGGCTCACGGCGCCCGCCTCCTGCAGCACCCGCAGCCGCTCCGCCTCGCGCGCGGCGCGCTCCGCCTCCGCCTGGCGCACGCGCAGCTCCGCCTCCGCGCGCTCGATCTCCGGCGCGCGCGGGCCCGCCTCCAGGTCGCGCAGCCGCGCCCGCGCGGACGAGACCTGCGCCTGCCCCAGCGGCACCTGCCCCTCGGTCGCGGGCTGCTCCAGCACCGCCAGCACCTGTCCCGCGCGCACCGTGTCGCCCTCGCGCACGCGCACCTCCAGGATGCGCGCGGGCTGCATGGGCGAGACGTCGATCTCGACGATCTCGACGGTGCCGGTGGCGTGGGGGGGTGCGTCGGGGTCGCAGGCGCCCAGGATCAGGAGCCAGGGAATAGGGAACAGGGAATGGGGAATAGCCTTCAAAGAAGCCCGTTTCATGGTTCGGCTCCTCGTTTCAGCGCGGCCAGGGCGAACTCCGCCGCGTGGCGCGCGTAGGCGTCCATCTGCTCGGGGGTGGGCTCGCCGGGTTCGCCCAGCAGGATGGCGACGGCGGGCTTCGCGAAGTGGAAGTACGGGATCAGCGACACCGTGCTGATGGCGGCGAAGCCCGGGTCCAGGTCCGCGCGCAGCGTCCCCGCCCGCTGCCCGGCCTCGATGAGCCCCCGCAGCCGCGAGAAGAGCGTGGCGGAGAGGTGCGCGATCCCCTCCTGCGCGTGGGCGGCGCCGTGGTCCGCCATCTCGCGCGCCAGGATGCGCGGCAGGGTGGGGCGCCGCAGCATGGTCTCCGACTGCATCGCCAGCAGCACCCGGATCGCCTCCTCCGGCGAGGACACGCCGGCCAGCCGCTCCGTCCCCCGCTCCGCCAGGGTGCCGAAGAGCCGGCGCAGGAGCTGGCGGTACAGCTCCTCCTTGGATCCGAAGTAGTAGTACAGCAGGGCGGGATTCACCCCCGCCGCCGCGCCGATCTGCTTGATCGTCGTGGCGGCGAACCCCTGCGCCGCGAAGAGCGGCTCGGCGGCATCGAGGATGGCCTCCGCCGTGCTCTCGCAATCCACCGAGTCGTCTGGCATTCCGTGCATCGTCGGCTGTGGGTGCTACCGGTCACCATCTATTAATTAATTGATTGATTAAATCGCGCAAGGTTCTTGATCTCTGCCTCCGTTGACTCCGTTGACTCCGTGTGAGGCCCCCAGATCTGTGGTTGTTGAGGATCGGAAATCGCGCCATCATTCCGGCACCGGCCGGCATCCAACCTCCGATTCACGATCCACCCGCCCGCTCGCCCGCACCGATGCCCCTGCCGGATCGGCCCGTCGCCACCACGCGCAGCCCGCGTCGCCCGTCCGGCCCGGGCGCGGCGCTCCTCGCCACGCTGGCGCTGGGGGCGGCGCTGGGCGGGCCGGTGCTGGCGCTGGGGCGCGGGCGCTTCTCGCATCCCCGCCCCGCTCCCCGGCCGCCGCCCTTCGACCGGCACGGGGGATGGACCGCGGAGGTGCGCGCGGCGGAAGCCATCCGCGCGGAGGCGATCGACGCGCTGGTGTGGATCGCCGTGGGGATGGCGCTGCTGGTGGTGGCCGGGACCGCGGTGAACCTGGCGACGCTGCTGCTGGCCCGCGCCTCCGCCCGCCGGCACGAGACGGCGGTGCGCGCGGTGCTGGGCGCCACGCCGGCCCGGCTGGCGGCGCGGGCGCTCCGGGAGGGCGCGGCCGTGGGGCTCGCCGGCGGCGGCGCGGGGGTGC
>DATAAG010000207.1:0-3975 GCA_036260235.1 Longimicrobium sp. | reverse complement strand
GATGGAGTGATGGAGTGATGGAGTGATGGAGTGATGGAGTGATGGAGTGATGGAGTGATGGAGTGATGGGGTGATGGGGTGATGGGGTGAACGGCTGTCACGCCCGAGGATGCGGAGGCGCAGAGCGGAAGGGATGCTCTGCGCCTCCGCAGTCTTTGCGTGCGCGCGCGACGGATCTGCCCCGGGCGGCTGAAGCCGCGGCTGGGACTGCGGAAAGCCCCGCAAACTGCGCGGGGCTTCAACTGCTCGGGGGCTGCGTTCGTGCACGTCGCCCGGCGTGCGGCAGGAGCGGTCCGCGCAGGCGGACCTCGCGATCTTCCCGCGGCGACTTCAGTCGCTCCAGGATGCGCCGGCCCGTGAAGGATGCCCGCGCTGGCAGCATTTCTGCTCCACCCGGCGCCGCGGCGCCCGGCAGGAAGAGGGAGGACGAAAACCGGTCGGGCCGCAGGAAACGAACGACTTTCGCACTTTCGCACTTGCAGTCCATGGGCGAGACCGCAGCCTGGCCCGCCGGCGGCGGAGAGACGGGCGCGGTGATCCGCGCGCGCGACTGGTCGCGCACGCCGCTGGGCCCCGTCGAGCGGTGGCCGCAGAGCCTGCGCACCGCCGTCGACATCATGCTCGGCTCGCCCGCTCCCACCTCGGTGATGTGGGGGCCGGAGCACCTGCAGCTGTACAACGACGCCTACGTCTCCATCGCACAGGAGCGGCACCCCGCCGCGCTCGGCCGGCCCGCGCTGGAAACCTGGGCCGACGCGCGCGGCTTCCTGGAGCCCATCTTCCAAGGAGTGATGGCGGGCGGTCCGCCCGTCGTCGTGCAGGACCGGCGCCTCCTGCTCCGCCGCGCCGACGGCGGCACCGAGGAGCGTGCCTTCACCGCCTCCTTCTCCGCCATCCCGGACGACAGCGGCGGCGTCGGGGGCATCTTCCATCCCCTGCAGGAGATCACGGGCACGACGCGCTTTCTGGAGGCGCTGCGCGAAAGCGAGGATCGCCTGCGCCTGACCATCGCGGCGGCCGACCTGGGCATCTGGGACCACGACCTGCGGACGGACCTCTTTCACCTGGACGCGCGAGCGCAGACGCTGTACGGCCTGCCCTCCGTCGCGACGGTCGGCGAGCTCCTGGACAGGGTGCACCCGGAGGACCGCGTCCGGCTGGGCGGCGAGTTCCGCGCGGCGATGGACCCACACGTCCGCGGCCCGGTGGATACGGAGTACCGTGTCGCCGACGTGGACGGCACCGTCCGCTGGCTGCGCGTCCAGGGCCGCGTGTACTTCAAGGACGACGGAGCGGGCGAAGCCCCGGTGCGCGGCCTGGGAACCGTGCAGGACGTTACCGAGGAGCGGCGGACGCGTGACGCGCTGCGCGCCGGCGAGGAGCGGCTGCGGCTGGCCCTGGACGTGGCCGGGCTGGGCACCTGGACCTGGGACCTGGCCACGGGCACGGGAGACATCGATCCCCGCGGCGCGGAGATCGTCGGGCTGAAGCCGGGGAGCCTGGAGAACGTGGCGGAGGCACAGCGCGCGTCCATCCACCCCGACGACCTGGCGCGCGTGGAGGCGGACGTCACCGCCGGGCTGGCCAGCGGGGAGGCGTTCGACCTGGTCTACCGCACGGTTCACCCGGACGGCAGCGTGCACCACGTCGCGTCGCGTGCCCGCGCGCTCACCGACCAGGTGGGGCGTGCGGTGCGGCTGATGGGCACCAACCGCGACGTGACCGCCGAGCGCGAGGCCGAGACGGCGCTCCGCGAGAGCGAGGCGGCGCTGCGCGAGAGCGAGGCCCGGTACCGCACGCTCTTCGAGTCGATCGACGAGGGGTTCTGCGTGATCGAGGTGCTCTGGGACGAGCACGGCCGTCCGGTGGACTACCGCTTCCTGGAAACCAACCCGGCGTTCGTGAGCCAGACCGGGCTGCAGGACGCGGTGGGGAGAACGATCCGCGAGCTCGTCCCCGCGCACGAGGCGCGCTGGTTCCAGATCTACGGCAGGGTGGCGCGCACGGGCGAATCGGTGCGCTTCGAAAGCCGCGCCGAGGCGCTGCAGCGCTGGTACGACGTCTTCGCCGCCCGCATCGGAGAGGCGGACGCGCCCCGGGTGGCCGTCCTGTTCCGGGACATCTCCAGGCAGCGTCGCGCCCAGGAGGAGCGCGAGCGGCTGCTGGGGGCGCTCAGGGTGGAGCGCGCGCGGCTGGAGGAGGTCATCCGCCGCGCCCCCGCCTTCATGGTGGTGCTGCGCGGGCCCGACCACGTGCTGGAGCTGGTGAACGACGCGTACCAGCAGCTCATCGGCCACCGCGACGTCGTGGGCAAGCCGCTCTTCCAGGCCGTGCCGGAGGCGCGGGGGCAGGGCTTCGAGGAGCTGCTGGACCGGGTGCTCGCGACGGGCGAGCCCTTCACGGGGCGCGGACTGCCGGTGCGGCTGGCGCGCACGCCGGGGGCGCCGGAGGAGGAGCGGATCATCGACCTGGCCTACGTGCCGCTCACCGAGGCGGACGGCACCCGCAGCGGCATCGTGGTGCTGGGCACGGACGTCACCGAGCAGGTGCACGGCCGGCGGGAGATCGAGCGCGCCCGCGACCGCGCGGAGCGGCTGCAGGCGCTCACGGCCGCGCTGGCGGGCGCACGCACGCTGGACGACGTGGCGGACGTGGTGGTGGCCGACATGGTGGTGGCGCTGGGCGCGCGCACCGGCGCGCTGGCACGGCGCGCGCCCGAGGACGACGCCTTGGTGCTGCTGCGCACCATCGGCTTTTCCGAGCCGGTGGAGGCCGGCGTGCGGCGGCAGCCGCTGGACCTGCAGAGCCCGCTCGCGGAGTGCTACCGCACGCAGGCGCCGGTCTGGATCGAGCGGCGCGACGGGCCGGAGGGGGTGGACGCGCGCTTTCCGCCCATCGCGCCGGTGTGGGACGCGCTGGGGGTGGCCTCTGCCGCGTTCGTCCCCCTGTCCGCCGCGGGCGACGTGGTGGGCGTGATCTCCTTCGCCTGGGAGGCGCCGCGCGTGTTCACCCCCGAGGAGCGGGCCTTTCTGCTGGCGCTGGGGCAGCAGGCGGCGCTGGCGGTGGAGCGGGCCCGGCTCTTCGCCGCGGAGCACGCGGCGCGGGCGGAGGCGGAGCGCGCCAACCGCGCCAAGAGCGAGTTCCTGGCGGTGATGAGCCACGAGCTGCGCACCCCGCTGAACGCCATCGGCGGGTACGCGGAGCTGATGGAGATGGGGATCCGCGGGCCCATCACCGCCCAGCAGCGCGACGACCTGCACCGCATCCAGCAGAGCCAGCGCCACCTGCTGGGGCTGATCAACGAGGTGCTCAACTACGCCCGGCTGGAAACGGGCACGGTGCACTACGACCTGGCCGACGTGCGCATGCGCGACGTGATCGCCGGGGCGGAGGCGCTGGTGGCGCCGCAGGCGCAGGCAAAGGCGCTGGCGCTCACGGTGGTCCCCTGCCCTCCCGACCTCTCCGTGCGGGCGGACGCGGAGAAGGTGCGGCAGATCCTGGTGAACCTGCTTTCCAACGCGGTCAAGTTCACCGACCGCGGCGGGAGGGTGGAGCTGGCGTGCGTGGGGGACGGGGAGCGGGTGCAGGTGCTGGTGCGCGACACCGGGATCGGCATTCCCGCGGACCAGCTGGACCGCATCTTCGAGCCCTTCGTGCAGGTGCGCGCGGACCTCACCCGCACGGCGGAAGGGACGGGACTGGGGCTGGCCATCAGCCGCGACCTGGCGCGCGGCATGGGCGGCGACCTGGCCGTGGAGAGCACCCTCGGCGCGGGAAGCACCTTCACCCTCACGCTGCCAAAGGCCTGAGCCCGGGCAACGAAGACGCTTTAGCCGGAAGTTCCGCAGCCGGAATTGCGGCAACCTTATGGGAGCCATGAGGTTGCCGCGCTTTTGGGGCACATCTGTACCCATGTAAATGCACAAGAACATCCTTGCGCTGTTTACTTTGGGCACTTATCATGTGCGCATGTAC
>DATAAG010000206.1:0-6341 GCA_036260235.1 Longimicrobium sp. | reverse complement strand
CAGCTCCTGGCCGGCGGCGACGTGCTTTCCGTCCCCCACGTGCGGCGGGTGCTGGCGGAGCTGCCGGGGACGGCGCTCATCAACGGCTACGGGCCCACGGAGAACACCACCTTCACCTGCTGCCATCGCATCCGCGAGGCGCCGCCGGAGGGGGCCAGCATCCCCCTCGGCCGGCCGATCGCGAACACGTACGTGCGCGTGCTGGACGCGGGGATGCAGCCGGCGCCGGTCGGCGTGCCCGGCGAGCTGTACGCGGGCGGCGCGGGGCTGGCGCTGGGCTACCTGAACCAGCCGGAGCTGACGGCGGAGAAGTTCGTGGCCGACCCGTTCGCCGCCGGTGCGCGGCTCTACCGCACCGGCGACCGGGTGCGGTGGCGGGCGGACGGCACGGTGGAGTTCCTGAGCCGCGTGGACACGCAGGTCAAGATCCGCGGCTTCCGCGTGGAGCCGGGGGAGATCGAGGCGCGGCTGCTGGAGCACGCCGGTGTGCGGGAGGCGGTGGTGACGGTGCGCGAGGACGCGCCCGGCGACCGGCGGCTGGTCGCGTACTACCTGGCGGACGAGCCGGTCGCCGTGGACGCGCTGAAGGCGCATCTCGCCGATCGCCTGCCCGGGTACATGGTGCCGGCGGCGTACGTGTGGATGGAGGCCTATCCGCTCACGCCTAACGGGAAGGTGGACCGCAGGGCGCTCCCCGCCCCGGAGGGCGACGCGTATGTGGCCGGGGAGTACGAAGCTCCGGTGGGCGAGACGGAGCAGGCGGTGGCCGCGATCTGGGCCGAGGTGCTCGGTGCCGAGCGGGTGGGCCGGCGCGACGACTTCTTCGGGCTGGGCGGGCACTCGCTCGTGGCGGTGCGCGTGGTCTCGCGCGTACGGCAGGCGCTGGGCGTGGAGGCCCTGCTGGGCGACCTGTTCGAGCGGCCGGTGCTGGCGGACTTCGCGCGCGGGCTGGAGACGGCTGCGCGGGCGGAGGCGCCGGCGATCACGCGCGTGGACCGGACCGCGCCGATCCCGCTCTCGTTCGCCCAGCAGCGGCTGTGGTTCCTGGAGCGGCTGGGGGATCTGGGCAGCACCTACCACATCCCCTCTCGCCTGCGGTTGAAGGGCGAGCTGGACAGGGACGCGCTGGCGGGCGCGCTGGACCGGATCGTCGCCCGCCACGAGGCGCTGCGCACCACGTTCGCGGAGGTGGACGGCGTCCCCGAGCAGCGCATCGCGCCGGCGGAGGCAAGCGGATTCACCCTGGTCGAACACGATCTGAGCGGGGCGGCCGACGCGGAGGCGGAGCTCCAGAGGTTGCTGGCCGAGGAGACGCGTGCGCCATTCGATCTGGAGCGCGGGCCGCTCATCCGCGGGCGCCTCATCCGGCTGGCCGCGGACGATCACGTGCTGCTCATCACGATGCACCACATCGTCAGCGACGGCTGGTCGATGGGGGTGCTCTTCGGCGAGCTCTCCGCGCTGTACGCCGCCCACGCCCGGGGCAGGGAGGCGGACCTTCCCGAGCTGCCGGTCCAGTACGCGGACTACGCGGCCTGGCAGCGGGGGTGGATCAGGGGTGAGCGGCTGGAGCGGCAGGCGAGCTACTGGGAGCGGGCGCTCGCGGGTGCCCCCGAGCTGCTGGAGCTGCCCACCGACCGCGCGCGGCCGCGGAAGCAGGACTTCGCAGGTGCGTCGCTGAAGGTGGAGCTGGACGAGGCGCTGACCGCGGCGCTCAGGACGCTGTCGCAGCGGCACGGCGCCACCCTTCACATGACGCTGCTCGCCGGATGGGCGGCCGTGCTCGCCCGCCTCTCGGGCCAGGAAGACGTGGTGATCGGCACGCCGAGCGCCAACCGCGGCCGGAGCGAGATCGAGGGCCTGATCGGCTTCTTCGTCAACACGCTGCCGGTGCGCGTGGACCTCTCCGGCGCGCCGAGGGTGGCGGAGGCGCTGGGGCGCGTGAAGGCGCGCGCGCTGGAGGCGCAGCAGAACCAGGACATCCCGTTCGAGCAGGTGGTGGAGCGCGTCCGCCCCACGCGCAGCCTGGCGCACACCCCGGTCTTCCAGGTGATGTTCGCCTGGCAGAACGCGCCGGGCGGAAGCCTGGAGCTGCCGGGGCTGGCGCTGGGCCCGCTGGACCCGGCGGGCTCCGCGGGCTCGTCGTCGCAGGAGACCGCGAAGTTCGACCTCTCATTGACGCTCTGGGAGGACGGCGGGCGGATCGAGGGGGGGGTGGAGTACGCCACCGCGCTCTTCGACCGGGCCACCGTCGAGCGGCACGTGGGCTACCTGCGCCGCGTGCTGGAAGAGATGGCCGCGGACGACGCGAAGCCGGTGGACCGGCTGGACCTGCTCCCCGCGGCCGAGCGGCGCATGGTGGTAGAGGAGTGGAACGCCACCGACGCCGCGCTCCCCGCCGGCGCATGCGTCCACGAGCTCTTCGAAGCCCGGGCGGAGCGCACCCCCGATGCGACGGCGGTGGTCTTCGCGGGCGGGCACCTCACCTACGCGGAGCTGAACGCGCGGGCGAACCGGCTGGCGCACCACCTGCGCGCGCTGGGGGTGGGCCCCGAGGCGCGGGTGCCGCTGGTGATGCCGCGCTCCCCCGAGCTGGTGGAGGCGGAGCTGGCGGTGCTGAAGAGCGGCGGCGTCTACGTTCCGCTGGACCCCGAGCACCCCGGCGAACGGCTTCGGGAGGTGCTCGCGGACAGCGCGCCGGCGGCGCTGCTGACCACGGCCGGGCTGGCGGAGCGCTTCGCGTCGCTGTCCGTGCCGGTGCTGGCGCTCGACGACGCGGCGCCGGCGTGGGCGTCCCGTCCGGCCACGAACCCGGTGGTGGAGGGACTGACGGCGGAGCACCTGGCGTACGTGATGTACACGTCGGGCTCCACGGGCCGTCCCAAGGGGGTGATGGTGGCGCACCGCGCGATCGTGCGCCTGGTGGTCAACAACGGGTACGCGGCGTTCGGGCCGGACGACCGCGTGGCGTTCGCCGCGAACCCGGCGTTCGACGCGACGACCATGGAGGTGTGGGCGCCGCTGGTGAACGGCGGGTGCATCGTGGTGATCGGCCAGGACACGCTGCTGGATCCACAGGCGTTCGCGCGTGCGCTGGAGGCCGAGGGCGTCACGGCACTGTTCATCACCACGGCGCTCTTCAATCGCTACGCGGAGGCGATCCCGGGCGCGCTGGCGAGGCTGCGCTTCCTTCTCACGGGCGGAGAAAGCAGCGACCCGGCCTCCTTCGCACGGGTGCTGGGCGAAGGCGGATCCGGGACCGTGATCCACTGCTACGGCCCCACGGAGACCACGACGTTCGCGGTGACGCACGCGGTGGAGCAGGTGTCGGAGGGGGAGCGGGGCATTCCGCTGGGCCGTCCGATCGGCAACACGCGGGTCTACGTGCTGGACCCGGCGGGCGAGCCGGTGCCCGTGGGAGTGGCGGGCGAGCTCTACATCGGGGGTGTGGGGGTGGCGCGCGGGTACCAGGGGCGCGCCGGCCTGACGGCGGAGCGCTTCGTCCCCGACCCGTTCGGCGCCGAGGCGGGTGGGCGGCTGTACCGGACGGGAGACGTGTGCCGGTGGCGGCCGGAGGGGACGCTGGAGTTCCTGGGCCGGACGGACCACCAGGTGAAGGTGCGCGGCTTCCGCATCGAGCCGGGCGAGATCGAGGCGCGGCTGGCCGAGCATCCCGGCGTGCGGGAGGCGGTGGTGCTGGCGCGGGAGGACACGCCGGGGGACCGGCGGCTGGTGGCGTACGTGGTGGGCGAGGAGACGGCCGGAGCGGAAGCGCTCCGGGCGCACCTGGGCGAGACGCTGCCGGCGTACATGGTGCCGGCGGCGTACGTGCGGCTGGAGCAGCTCCCGCTCACGCCGAACGGCAAGCTGGACCGCGGGGCGCTCCCCGCCCCGGAGGGCGACGCCTATGCGGCGCGGGAGTACGAGGCCCCGGTGGGGAAGGTGGAACAGGCGCTCGCCGGGATCTGGGCGGAGCTGCTGGGCGTGGAGCGGGTGGGGCGCGGGGACGACTTCTTCATGCTGGGCGGACACTCGATCCTGGCGGTGCAGATGATCTCGCGGGTGCGGCAGGCGATGGAGGTCGAGCTTCCACTTGCCGCCGTGTTCGAGAAGCCCGTGCTCTCCGCGCTCGCCGACCGGATCCTGGACCTGCGGCTCGCCCGGTTCGATCCCGAAACCCTCGCGCGGTTCGCCCGGCTCGTTCGCGAGCCCGCCGCGGCGACCACGTAACGCCACCTTCGCCCATACACACTTGGCAGGCATCCGTACTTGAACATGCAGAACCTTTCGACCGCCGAGCGCCTGGCTCTGCTCGAGCTGCTCGAGGCCACCGCGCCCAAGCAGGCCGCGCCGGCGCTGTCGCAGATCGAGCCGGCGGACCGGAGCGGACCGCTGCCGCTGTCCTTTGCGCAGTGGCGGCTCTGGTTCCTGGATCAGCTGGGGATCCTTGGCGCGGTCTACCACATCCCGACCCGCCTGCGGCTGAGAGGCGAGCTGGACCGGAACGCGCTGGTCCGCGCGCTGGACCGGGTCGTCGCTCGCCACGAGGCGCTGCGCACCACCTTCGGCACGGTGGACGGCGAGCCGGTGCAGCGGATCGCGCCGGCGGAGGAGAGCCCCTTCCAGCTCGCCGAGCACGACCTCCGCGGCTGCGCCGAGGCCGGGGCGGAGCTTCGCCGGCTGCTGGACGAGGAGGCGGACGCGCTGTTCGACCTGGCGCGCGGGCCGCTGATCCGCGGGCGTCTGATCCGCCTGGCGGACGATGACCAGGTGCTGCTCATCACCATGCACCACATCGTCTCCGACGGGTGGAGCATGGGGGTGTTCACCCGTGAGCTGAGCGCTCTCTACGCCGCCTTCCGCGCCGGCGAGCCGGATCCGCTTCCCGCGCTGCCGATCCAGTACGCGGACTACGCGGTGTGGCAGCGGCGCTGGGTGGACGCCGAGGTGCTGAAGGCGCAGGCGCGGTACTGGAAGGAGACGCTGGCCGGCGCGCCGGAGCTGCTGGAGCTGCCCACCGACCGTGCGCGGCCGGCGCGGCAGGACTTCTCCGGTCGCTGGATCTGGATCGAGCTGGATGCGGAGCTGACGGCGGGGCTGAAGGCACTGGCCCAGCGGCACGGGGCCACGCTGTACATGACGCTCCTGGCCGGGTGGGCGGTGGTGCTGAGCCGGCTCTCGGGCCAGGCGCACGTGGTCGTCGGCACACCCACGGCGGGCCGCGGGCGCGGGGAGATCGAAGGGCTGATCGGCTTCTTCGTGAACACCCTCGTCCTGCGCGTGGACCTCTCGGGCGCTCCGAGCGTGGCGGAGCTGCTGGGACGGGTCAGGGAGCGGGCGCTGGAGGTGCAGCAGAACCAGGACATCCCCTTCGAGCAGGTGGTGGAGCTGGTGCAGCCGGTGCGCACCCTGGCGCACACGCCGCTCTTCCAGGTGATGCTCAACTGGCTGAACACGCCCAGGGGTGAGCTGGAGCTTTCCGGGCTGGCGCTGTCCCCCGTGAGAGGGGCGCTGGAACCGGCGTCGCCGCCGGAATCGGCCGCGCTGCCGGAGGCCGCGGATGGGGCGGCGCCCTTCGACCTGACGCTCACCCTCTCCGAGCGGGGCGGGCGGATCGCCGGCAGCATGGAGTACGCGACGGCGCTATTCGAGCAGGAGACGATCGAGCGCTACTTCGCGTACCTGCGGCGGGTGCTCGCGGGGATGGTGGCGGACGAGCGCCGGAGCGTGGCCCGGCTGGAGCTGATGTCCCCCGCGGAGCGCGCGCAGGTCGTCGAGGGGTGGAACGCGACCGAGCTCCCCTGCCCGGACGGCGCGTGCGTGCACGAGCTCTTCGAGCGGCGGGCGGAGGAGACGCCCGACGCGACGGCGGTGGTCTTCGAGGGCGGGGAGCTCACGTACGCGCAGCTGAACGCCCGCGCCAACCGGCTGGCGCACCGGCTCCGCGCCCTGGGCGTGGGCCCGGACGCGCGCGTGGCGATCTGCGCCGAGCGCACCCCGGAGATGGTGGCGGGGCTCCTCGCCGTGCTCAAGGCGGGCGGGGCGTACGTCCCGCTCGACCCGGCGTACCCGGAGGAGCGGCTGCGCTGGCTGCTCGAGGACAGCGCGCCCGTGGCGGTGCTGGCGCACGGCTCGCTCGCCGCGCGCTTCGCGGGCGCGGGCGTGCCGGTGCTCGAGCTGGACGCCGGCTCGCCGGCCTGGGCGGCCGGGCCGGAGACGAACCCCGGGCGCGGGGCGCTCCTGCCGGAGCACCTGGCGTACGTGATCTACACCTCGGGCTCCACCGGGCGGCCCAAGGGGGTGATGGTCACCCACCGCGCCGTCCAGCGGCAGGCCGCCGC
>DATAAG010000205.1:0-1878 GCA_036260235.1 Longimicrobium sp. | reverse complement strand
GGAGCCGCTGATCGGCATCTTCCTCAACACCCTGGCCGTGCGGGTGGACCTGCGCGGCGACCCCAGCTTCCGCCAGCTGCTGGGCCGCGTCCGCGAGGCCACGGTGGACGCCTTCGCCAACCAGGACGTGCCCTTCGAGCGGCTGGTGGAGGCGCTGCAGGTGCCCCGCGCCCTCAGCCACTCGCCCGTCTACCAGGCGATGCTCACCCTGCAGAACGCCTTCGGCGCCCCGCTGGCGCTGGAGGGGCTGCAGGTGGAGCGGATGGGGACCACCGTGGTCACCGCGCAGCAGGACCTGTCGCTGGCGCTGGAGGAGCGGGACGGGCTGGAGGGGATGATCCAGTACGCCACCGACCTGTACGACGCGCCGACCATCGCGCGGATGGCGGAGCACTTCGCGGTGCTGCTCGACGGCGCCTCCGCCGATCCGGACCGCCCCCTCTCGCGCCTCCCGATGCTCTCGGACGCGGAGCGGGAGACGGTGCTCGCCGCCTGGAACGCGACCGACGCGGAGTACGACGCCCTCCCCGTCCACGCGCTCGTCCAGGCGCAGGCGCGGCGGACGCCGGACGCCCCCGCCGTCACCTGCGGGGCGGAGACGCTTTCCTATGCGGAGCTGGACGCGCGGGCCAACCGGCTGGCGCACCACCTCGCCCGCCTCGGCATCGCCCGCGGCGGGACGGCGGCGATCTCCATGGAGCGCTCGTCCGCGCTGCTGGTGGCCATGCTGGCCGTGTGGAAGGCCGGCGCCGCCTACGTCCCGGTCGATCCCGCCTATCCGGAGGAGCGCCGCGCGGGGATGTTGGCCGACTGCGGCGCCGCCGTCGTCCTGGCGGACGCGGTGTCGGTGGAGGGGCTGCCGCGGACGGACGCGGCCGTCGTCACCGTCGACCGCCTGGACCTGGCCGCGGAACGCGATTCGGCGCCGCCGATCGACGTGGATGCGGACGATCTCGCCTACGTCATCTACACCTCCGGCTCCACCGGCCGTCCCAAGGGGGTGATGGTGCCGCACCGCGGCGTGGCCAACTTCCTCGCCTCCATGGCGCGCGAGCCGGGGATCGCCGGGGAGGACGTGCTGGCCGCCGTCACCAGCCTGTCGTTCGACATCGCCGTCCTCGAGCTGCTGCTGCCGCTGACCGCCGGCGCCCGCGTGGTCGTCGCCACGCGGGACGAGGCGATGGACGCGGGGCGGCTGGCGAATCTGCTGGACGCTTCCGGCGCCACGATGATGCAGGCCACCCCGGCCACCTGGCGGATGCTCCTGCAGGCCGGCTGGGCGGGGAAGCCCGACCTCGCGATCCTCTCCGGCGGCGAGGCGCTGGCGCCGGAGCTCGCCCGCGAGCTGCTGCCGCGCGGCCGCGCCCTCTGGAACCTGTACGGCCCCACGGAGACCACCATCTGGTCCGCCGTGCAGCGCGTGGAGTCGGCGGATTCCATCCACCTGGGCCGGCCGATCGCGAACACCCGGCTGTACGTGCTGGACCCCGCGCTGCAGCCGTGCGCCATCGGCGTCCCCGGCGAGCTGTTCATCGGCGGCGACGGCGTGGTGCGGGGCTACCTCAACCGGCCGGAGCTGACCGCCGAGCGCTTCCTCGACGACCCCTTCAGCACCACGCCCGGGGCGCGGATGTACCGCACCGGCGACCTGGCCCGCTACCGGCGGGACGGCAACGTGGAGTTCCTCGGGCGGCTCGACCACCAGGTGAAGATCCGGGGCTACCGGATCGAGCTGGGGGAGATCGAGGCCCTCCTGCTGCGCCAGCCGGCGGTGCGCGAGGCGGTGGTGATCGCCCGCGAGGACGTACCGGGGGACAAGCGCCTGGTGGCCTACGTCGTCCCCCAGGCGTCGGGCGCGGGGGCGGTGGACACGGCGGC
>DATAAG010000204.1:0-1558 GCA_036260235.1 Longimicrobium sp. | reverse complement strand
GGAGTCGGCCAGGATGAACGCCAGCCGCTCGGCCGGGTAGCCGGGGTCCAGAGGCACGTAGGCGCCGCCGGCCTTCAGCACCGCCAGGATGCCGACCACCATCTCCAGGCTCCGCTCCAGGCAGATCCCCACCCGCACCTCCGGGCCGACCCCGCGCCGCCGCAGGTGGTGGGCGAGGCGGTTGGCGCGGGCGTTCAGCTCGCGGTAGGTGAGCGACTCCTCCTCGAAGCGCACGGCCACCGCGTCCGGCGTGCGCTCCGCCTGCACCTCGAACAGCTCGTGGATGCAGGCACCCGCGGGATACTCCGCGCCCGTGCGGTTCCACTCCTCCACCACCACGCGGCGCTCCGCCTCCGGCAGCACGTCGATGCTCCCGATCGCCCGCCCGGGAGCAACCTCCAGCGCCTCGACCAGCCGCTCCAGTGCCGTGTGCATCAGCCGGCACACCCGCTCCGCCTCCGCCGGGGCCGCCACCTGCGCCGTCAGCGAGAACGCCTCCCCCAGGTCGTCCACCGAGAGCGTCACGGGGTAGTTCGTCCGCTCCTGTGCGCCAATGCCCCGTACGCCCTCCTCCGCCTGCCCCGCCTCCTGCGAACGCCCCGTGCTGCCGTGGCGATAGTTCAGCAGCGAGGTGAACAGCGGCGCGGGTGCCGCCACGCCGCTGCAGCGCTGCGCCAGCGCCAGGGAGGCGTGCTCGTGCCGCAGCAGGTCAGCCAGCAGCGCGTGCGTGCGCCGGACCGCCGCCTCGACCCCCTCCTCTCCCACCCCGATCCGCACCGGCAGCGTGTTGATCAACGGGCCCATCACCCGGTCCGTGCCTTCCCCGCCCTGCATCCGGCCGAAGAGCAGCGTCCCGAAGACCACGTCCGCCCGGCCGCTCAGCCGCGCCAGCACCTGCGCCCACGCCAGGTGCCACAGGCTCGCCGCGCTCACCCCCAGCGCCCGCGCCCGGCGGCGCAGCCGTGCGCCCAGGTCGCCCGCCACCGCAAGCCGCGCCTCCCCGATCCCACGTCCCTCCCCCCACACGTCCAGCAGCCCGTACGGCGCCGTCGGCTCCTCCACGTCCCCCAGCATCCCGCGGAAGAACCGCTCGTGCTCCTCCTGGCTCACCCCCAGGCGCGCCCGCGCCACGTAGCTGCGGAACGGCAGCGGCGCCGGCAGATCCGACTCGCGGCCCAGCAGGTGCACCGAGATCTCCTCCCGCAGCACCTCCAGCGACTCGTGGTCGCTCGTCAGGTGGTGCGTGAGCATCAGCAGCAGCCACCGGCCACGTGCGCGGTCCTCGGCGATGCACGCCCGCAGCAGCGGCGCCCGCCCCACGTCCATCCGGTAGCGCCGGGGGTCGTAGCGCCGCCACAGCTGCCCGGCCGCATCCCCTGCCTCCGCATCCAGCTCCGCCTCCTCCACCGGCAGCGGCGCGTGCCGCCAGACGACCTGCACCGGCTCGCGCAGCCCCTCCCAGGCCAGTGCCGTGCGCAGGACGTCGTGGCGGTCGATCACCGCCTGCAGTGCCGCCAGGTACCGCTCCAGATTTGCGCGGGTGTCGAACTCGGTCACG
>DATAAG010000203.1:0-22331 GCA_036260235.1 Longimicrobium sp. | reverse complement strand
TTTGAACAGCGGTGGGTTTCATGCAGCGTCCATGGAGGGAAAGAAGGCGCCGTGCAGCGAATCATTGTGAGCGTGTGCATGCTCGGGCTTCTCCCTGGCGCCCTGCTGGCGCAGGAACCGGAGCCGGAGCTGGCGATGGGGCCCGTCACCCTGGCGGGGGACTCGCTGCACGGGCCCGTCCGCTCCGTCGAGTGGCGCATCCCCATCCTGGGCGAGGAGGATCGGGTCATCCGCACCTGGTACGACCGCCAGGGGCGCAGGACCGAACAGGTGCAGGTGGAAGACGGGGTCACGATCCAGCGGTGGCGTTACAACTACGACGAGCAGGGGCGCCGCAGCGGAATGGAGCTGGAGTCTCGCCTCCCGTCCGGGGAGACTTCGCTGCAACGTTACACCTTCCTGTACGATCCGCACGGCCGGGTGACCGCACAGCTCATCGGCGCTCCCGAAAGTCCCGAGCCGAGCCGCTACCTCTACGAGCGTGACGAGCACGGCCGCCTCGTGAAGGTGGTCTACGATGCTTCAGGACGGAAGGAGTACCGCTACGATGCGGCGGGAAACCGCGTGCTGGAGGCGTACTTCAACGGCACCGGCCGCGAGTATGCCCGGCACGAGCTCTCGTACGACACCGCGGGCCGCCTTGTTTGCTGCGCAGTGTGAGGGCGGGACTCAGCCCCCCAGCCGCTCCTGCACGAGCTGACTCACCAGTGCGGGGTTCGCGTTCCCGCCGGACTGGCGCATCACCTGGCCCACGAAGAAGCCGAGGAGGCCCGTCTTGCCGTGCCCTGTGCCATCTGGCGATGTGCTGGGTCCGCGATTGCAAGCTCAGGATTGCGATGCGAGACGCATGGTGACGTACGCCTCGTGAAGCCGCTCCGCTGCGGTCAGCACCAGCCGGCCCATCTCATCGTTCCGCAACTCATCGTACGGCCCCTGGCCAAAGTACAGGCCATCGGATACGAGGAAGGTCGTGCGCACCTCGCCTTTGGGCGGAGGAGGCAACCGTGCTCCCGTCCACGGGCCAATCTGGTTGACGATCAGTTGCGAAACCTCCAGCAGAATCCGGATGTGCTCCTCGAGGTGAGGAACGCGCCCTTCGACGAAACCCATCGTTTCGGAATGGTTGATGTACCTGACGCTTTCATCCGCGAACGCGGCAAGCACATCGAGTCCGTCCGCCATGTGAACTTCAACGATTGTTCCCAGCAGGATCCTGGAGGGGACCGGCTCCCCTTTCGCGCGCAGAAGGTTGTACGCCCACATGCGATTGCGCCCTTCCTGCGATTCATCGTCCGCGATCGCGCGGAGAGTCGCCACGCTGTCGTCCATGGCACCGATGGGCATCCGGCCATCGTCGCAGAACAGGAGGTTGTAGATCTCGTTGCAAGCGGTCTCGCGGTACGGCTGATATTGAGGCGGCGGTTCGTCGACGGGTACCGGCGCAATGGGCGGTTCATCCTCGAGCGCCCGGGTCACGATGCGGCGGATGTCCTCGGGCCCTTTGCGGCGTGGTGCCGCGCGCAAGCCGAGATACTCGAGAATCCTGTTGATCATTGGATCGTTCTTGTAAGCGAGTATGGGCAGCCACGTGTGGCGAGCGCGCCTGCTGATCGGCGGCAACGTGGCGGTCCGATCAATCGCACGGTTGGGGCCTGCGAACAGCATCTGGCGTGATGATGCACCCAAGCTCTTGCCAGTGATGGCAGTTGGAGTAGCGGATGCGATCACGCCATCGGCGAGAAGCTGCCCTGGTTGAGGCGCTCCAGGTGCAGTCGCTGGGGCGTTGCCGCCCCGGTAAGCGAACGCCCGTGACCTGGCTTACAGGTTACGGGGCGCACTGCGTTACTCGCCGTCTGGATCAACTCCCCAGCCGCTTCCGCACCAGCTGGCTCACCAGCGCGGGATTCCCGTTGCCGCCGCTCTGCCGCATCACCTGGCCGGCGAAGAAGCCGAGGAGGCCCGTTTTGCCAGCGCGGTACTCGTCGGGCCTTGGCGGCGATCACCTGGTCTGCGACGGGGGCCAGCGCGCCGGAGGCACTCGCCTGCCGCAAGTGGGTATCGTGCCCAGCATGCCGCCGTTGCTCCTCGTTATTGCGCTTCACCCATAGCTTGGGCGGCCACGAACCGGAAGGTGCCATCCGACATTTGCTCGGCCTCGATAGATACGCCGCCTAGCGGTTGCCAGCCGCGTCTGATCGCCGTGACAACGTCTCTCCGAAGCTCCGCGATAGCATCCGCCAGCTTGTTTCCTGAAGCCCAAAGGACCGTATAATCAGTGATAGCCATTGTGTTATCTCCGCGTAGAGGGGTCAGAGGCAAGGTTCCCTGTGGGGCATAGTAATCACGTGACTCAAAAAAGGTAACGGCCGGCGATCCCTGATGGGGATCGCCGGCCGGATTCGCATATGCGAGACGGACAGTCGGAGGATCAGCCCCCCAGCCGCTCCTGCACCAGCTGGCTCACCAGCGCGGGATTCGCGTTGCCGCCGCTCTGGCGCATCACCTGGCCGACGAAGAAGCCGAGGAGGCCGGTCTTGCCGGCCCGGTACTCGTCGGCTTTCCCAGAATTCGCGGCGATCACCTGGTCCACGATGGGGGCCAGGGCGCCGGGGTCGCTCACCTGCTGCAGGCCCAGGCTGGCCACCAGCGCGCGCGGCTCACCGCCGTTCTTCACCATCTCCGCTAGCACCTGGCGCGCGCCGCTGACTGACACCGTGCCGTCCTCCACCAGCGCGGCCAGCTCGCCCAGCGCGCGGCCGGTGAACGGCAGGTTCTCGATCGTGCGCCCGCCCTGCTCGCGGGGCAGCTCGTGGATCACCCAGTTGGCCACGGCCTTCGGGCTGGCGCCGTAGGCGCTGAGCGCGGCCTCGAACAGGTCGCTGGTCACCAGGTCGCGCGAGAGCAGGTCCGCCTCCTCCGACGGCAGCCCCAGCTCGCCCACGTAGCGCGCGCGCCGCGCCTCCAGCTCCGGAGTGCGGTGCGCGTCAGGGGTCGGCAGCCTGGTCCGCGGCTTCGCGTCGCCTGAACCCGCGGCGCGGTCGGGCTTCGGCTTCTTCTCCTTCGGAGCGGGGGCGGCGCCCTTCTCGGCGGCCTTGGCCCAGGTGTCGCGCAGGGTGACGGTGCGGTTGAAGACCAGCGCGTCCGGCCGCGACTCCACGACGTCGCTGCAGAAGTATCCCACCCGCTCGAACTGGTAGCGGCTCCCGGGCGGATCGTCCTTCACGCTGGGCTCGATCACCGCGCCCTGGATGACGACCAGCGAATCCGGGTTCAGGTACTCCTTGAAGTCGCCCTCCTGCGCCTCCGGATCGGGGACGGTGAACAGGCGGTCGTACAGCCGCACCTCGCACGGAACCGCGTGCTCCGCGCTCACCCACTGGATCGTCCCCTTCACCTGCCGCCCGTCCGGCGTGTTTCCGCCGCGCGTGGCGGGATCGTACGAGCAGCGCAGCTCCATGATCTCGCCCGACTCGTCCTTCACCACCTCATCGCAGCGGATGACGTACGCGTAGCGCAGCCGCACCTCCGCGCCCGGCGACAGGCGGTGGAAGCCCTTCGGCGGGCTCTCCATGAAGTCGTCGCGGTCGATGTACACCGTCCGCGAGAAGGGGAGGGGGCGCGACCCCTCCTTCGGCACGTCGTGCGGCCAGTACGGCGCGTCCAGCGTCTCCGCCTCCCCCTCGGGGTAGTTGGTGATGGTCACCTTCAGCGGCCGCAGGACGGCCAGCACGCGCGGCGCCCGCGTGTTCAGGTCGTCGCGGATGGCGTGCTCCAGCTTGGCGATGTCGATGCGGCTGTTGAACCTGGCCACGCCCATCCGCTCCCAGAAGCTCCGCAGCGCCTCCGCCGTCACGCCGCGCCGCCGCACCCCGGCGATGGTGGGGAGCCGCGGGTCGTCCCAGCCGCTCACGTAGCCGCCGTTCACCAGCTCCAGCAGCTTGCGCTTGCTGGTGATGGTGTAGTCCAGCGCGCCGCGCGCGAACTCGTACTGGTGCGGCCGCGCCGGCGTGCCTCCCTCGCTGCGGACGAAGTCCTGCCAGTGGTCCACCGTCCAGTCGTAGACCGCGCGGTTGTTGTCGAACTCCAGCGTGCAGAGCGAGTGCGTGATCCCCTCGATGGCGTCCTCGATGGGGTGCGCGTAGTCGTACAGCGGGTAGATGCACCACGCGTCGCCCGTGCGGTAGTGGTGCGCGTGGCGGATGCGGTAGAGGAGCGGGTCCCGCATCAGCATGTTCTTCGACGCGAGATCGATCTTCGCCCGCAGCACGTGCGCGCCGTCGGGGAACTCGCCCGCGCGCATCCGCCGGAACAGGTCCAGGCTCTCCTCCGGCGAGCGGTCCCGGTACTTCGTGGGCCGCCCCGGCTCCGTCACCGTGCCGCGCGCCTCGCGGATCTCCTCGTCCGTGGAGCTGTCGACGTACGCCAGCCCGCGCTGGACGAGGAACTCGGCGAAGCGGTACATCTGCTCGAAGTAGTCCGCCGCGTACAGCACCCGGCCGCCAAAGTCCGCGCCCAGCCACCGCACCGTGTCGATGATGGACTCCACGTAATGGACGTCCTCCGTCTCCGGGTTGGTGTCGTCGAAGCGCAGGTTGAAGCGTCCGCCCGTCTCCTGCGCGATGCCGTAGTTCAAAAAGATGGACTTGGCGTGGCCAAGGTGCAGGTAGCCGTTGGGCTCCGGCGGAAAGCGGGTGACGATGGTCTCGTACTTTCCCTGCCGAAGGTCTTCGGCCACGATGGCGCGGATGAAGTCCAGCCCCTCGCGCTCGGCGAAGGCCATGGCGTCGGGCCGCAGGTCGCTCCCGCCCTTCGTTTCGATATCGGACACGGACATCTGACTGCGTTTCGGTGGATGACGGACGCGGACTCCCGGGGTGCCGAAATCCGCTCAGAATCCGGAATGGAAACTTCCTAGAATAGCGGAATACCGGACGGTATACAACGCCACCCGGTATCGATTCAGCCGATCAGATGCGGACAGCCCGGCCGCCAGGCCGCCACCGCGGGAGCGAATGAATTCGCCGCTGGGAAAGCGCCAAGTCCGCCTGCGTGGACTGCAGGGTGAGTGAGGTGCGCGCCGGCAGGCCGCCAGCATGGGACGGTGGATTCCTCGGTCGCGCCCAACGTCCGTGCACGGGCTGGTCCTGCGCGGCGCTCCCTGGAATGACAGGTCGAGTCGCAGGACGAAGTTCTCCCCTTCTCTCCCGCGGAGCGGGAGGAGAGGGCGTCCCCTTTCCGTGGAACCGTCCATTTCGCACGTGAGCTGTCCCTTGTTTCCCCGCCGGACCGGCCCTCGCCGTGTCCTTTCCGCGTGTACGCCGCGCTCTTGTAAGTCTATGTTCAGAAAACACTTAGGCAACAAAGGTTTGCTGGCGCGGGGTCGGCCGCCAGCCCTATCGTACCTATGCGGTCTGTTTCTGTGCGCAGCGTCCATCCTTCACCATGGAGCGAGCCCATGACGTGCGTCGAGACCCCCTACCCGTGCGACGTACCGGAGTACGCGCTCACGGGGCCACAGGTGGAGCCGGAAGCCAGCTTCTGGAACCACTGTCCGCAGCTCCGGCTGGTCGACATCAAGGAGCTCGTCACCATCACCGACGACCCGGGCCACCCGGGCTACTTTCCGCCGTACCCCGACTGGTGCACGCCGGAGGGGCAGGACGAGATCAAGAAGGAGTTCGAGGAACTGCTGGAGCTGTCGAAGCTGCGCGACGAGCCGTGCAGCCTGGTGAATCCGGGAGACTGCCCCAACCTGACGGAGTCGCCGTGCGAGCCCCGGTACGAACGGCCCAGGGCCTTCGGGTGCCGCGCGCCCATCAGCCGCCTGTTCAACCTGATGCCGCCCGCGCTGGGTGCCGTGCAGGTGAACCGGCTTCCCGGGCAGCAGGTCATTCGCACCGGCCGGGGGCTGGCGCGCGCGGTGGAGAACGAGACGCCGGGGATCTTCCATCGGCACGCGCTCAACTACCTCATCACCACGCGCAGCTGGTCGCCCCCGCGGCAGGCGCTGGTGTGGGCGGCGCTGGACGTGGCCATCGCCAGCGCGCTGCAGGCCGCGTGGTACTACAAGTGGCTCAGCCCGCGCCAGTTCACCTCGCGCCGGCCGCGGCCCATCGAGTACGGGTCCATCGACGTGCTGTACGACCGGCCGGACGAGCTGAATCCCATGTACATCACCTGCCCGGACGCGCGGCCGTGCGCGCCGGTGCCGGGGTTCAGCCCGGGGACGCCGCGGCACCCGGCGTATCCATCGGGGCATAGCACGTACGCCGGAGCGGCCAGCACCATCCTGGCCTACTTCTTTGGCAACGACCCCACGCCCAACGCGCTCACGCTGGGGCTGGGCTTCAGCACCATCGGCCAGGAGCTGCGCTGGATGGCCGACAACATCGGCATGGGGCGGCTGTGGGCCGGCATCCACTGGCGCAGCGACCACGAAGCGGGGCTCAAGCTGGGGCAGGTGGTGGCGTGCCTGGTGCTGCGCCAGCTGTCCAGCATCTGCGGCTGCCGCTTTGACCTGTGCCCGCCCATGATGCCCATGCCGCGCCAGTGCGACTGCTTCCAGGACCTGCCGTGCCCCGACGACCCGCCGCCCCCGTGCGACGAGCTCAAGCGGATGGCGTGGGCGTGCCGGGAGAACTGCCCGCCGTGTGGCGAGAGCTGGGACTGCCTCCCCCCGCCGTGCCCCGGGCCGGCCGCCGGGGGCGACGTCGCGGCCGACCAGGCTTCGCCGGAGCAGCTGGACCAGCGCAGCGTGCAGCAGGGTGCGCTCTCCGCGGCCACGAGGGCGGAGATCCGGGAGCGCCTGGACTCCCGCGCCCCGTCCGGCACCCGCACGGCGAGCGGCTCTGCGCAGGGTGCGTCGGATGCCGGTGCCTCGCCCGAGCAGCTGGACCGCCGCAGCGTGCAGCAGGGCGGCGGCTCCAGCGCCGGCGGCAGGGGCGAGCAGCAGTAGCTCTCGCCGTTTTCACCCTTTACCCGAGCGCCCGGACGGCCCGCCCGTCCGGGCGCTCGCCCGTGTGGTGCGACGTCCGGCGCCGGCGCGCAGTTCTCCCCCTCTCCGTGAGGAACGAGCGGGGAGGGGGCCGGGGGGAGGGGCCCACCCGGGTGCGGCAGGAGCCGTCCCCATACCTCGACCCGCCGTTCCCCCCTTCCCCCACGCAGTTCATAGAGGAAGGCAGGGGATGGGGGACGCTCTGCAGCCGGCGGCCTCCCTCCATCGCGCGCCGGGGCCCGGACGCGTAGATTTGCCGCCCTGCATCCAGCCATGACCGAAGGAAGACAGACGAGAATGCCCGACCCGATCCGCGTACGCTTTGCCCCCAGCCCCACCGGCTACCTGCACGTGGGCGGCGCCCGCACGGCGCTCTTCAACTGGCTCTTCGCCCGCAAGACGGGCGGCGTGTTCGTGCTGCGCATCGAGGACACCGACCGCGAGCGCAGCAACGAGGCAAGCACGCGCACCATCCTGGACGGCATGACCTGGGTGGGCCTTACCTGGGACGAGGGCCCGTTCCACCAGGCCGACGGCCTGCCGCGCCACCAGGCCGACGCGCGCCGCATGCTGGCGGAGGGGAGCGCCTACCGCTGCTTCTGCACCCCCGAGGAGCTGGCCGCCAAGCGCGAGCAGATGAAGCAGGAGTACCGCTACGACCGGAAGTGCCGCGCCGTCCCCCGCGAGGAGAGCGACGCCCGCGCCGCCGCCGGCGAGCCGCACACCATCCGCTTCCGCGTCCCCGAGGGCGTGACGCAGTGGGACGACGTCGTCCACGGCGAGACGCGCTTCGAGAACGCCAGCATCGAGGACTTCATCATCCTGCGCACGGACGGCACGCCCATCTACAACCTGGCCGTGGTCAGCGACGACATCGACATGCGCATCACGCACGTCATCCGCGGCGACGACCACATCCCCAACACCCCCAAGCAGATCCTGCTCTACCAGGCGCTGGGCGCGACGGTCCCGGCCTTCGGGCACCTGCCCATGATCCTGGGCCCGGACGGCAAGAAGCTCAGCAAGCGGCACGGCGCCACCGCGGTGGGCGACTACGCGCAGCTGGGCATCCTTCCCGAGGCGCTCTTTAACTTCCTGGCCCTCCTGGGGTGGAACCCCGGCGACGAGCGGGAGGTGATGGAGAAGGACGAGCTGATCCAGGCCTTCTCGCTGGAGCGCATCAACAGGAAGAGCGCGGTGTTCGACGCCGAGAAGCTGCTCTGGATGAACGGCCGCTACCTGGAGAAGAAGCCCGTGGAGGAGCTGTTCCCGCTCGTCGCGCCGCTGCTGGCGGCGGAGGGGCTGGTCAGGGAGGAGGAGCTCGAGACCCGGCGCGAGTGGCTGCTGCACCTGCTGGAGCTGCTCAAGGTGCGCGCCCGCAGCGTCCACGAGATCCCGAAGATGGCGCGCACCTACCTGGCGGACCCGGTGGAGTACGACCAGGACGCCGTGGCCAGGCAGTGGAAGGACCCCGCCACGGCGGACCGGCTGGGCGCCGCGCGGGCGGCGCTGGAGGGACTGCAGCCGTGGACGGTGGAGGCGATCGAGCCCGCCCTGCGCGCGGCCGCCGAGTCGCTGGGGGTGGGGTTCGGCAAGGTCGCGCAGCCGCTGCGGGTGGCGCTCACCGGCTCGTCGGCCAGCCCGGGGATCGATCACGTGGTGTACCTGCTGGGCCGCGAGGGGGCGCTGCGCCGGATCGACCGCGCGCGGGAGCGGCTGGCCGCCGCGACGGCTTCGTAGGGGGATCTCCCCGCGGAAACGGATGGCGGTGTAGGTCCGCTTCCGTACACAAATGTTGACTTCGGGTGTTCCGGCTCCTAAGTTGCGCTTTGGGGCCGGGTAAGGCGGAAACACACCGCGCCCGCGCGGGAGATCGCGTCCACGGACGCCTCGCCCGTCGGGACGACGACCTGGGCGGATGTGAGGGGTGCGCGCACCAGTGCCGTGTGGCGCCCCTTTGCCATTTGCCCGCCGGGCCCGCAGCAGAGCCGATTCCTTTTCGTTCGTCACCGGGGAGGTAGGAACACCCTCGTCAACCCGCGGAGGCAGCCATGCCTGAGGTGCTGTCGAAGATCGAGCGCCGGATCCTGAACTACCTTGTGGACTACCTCAAGGACAACACGTACCAGCCGAGCATTCGCGAGATCGGCAAACGGTTCGGGATCAAGAGCACCAAGACGGTTTCCGAGCACCTCCAGTCGCTTGCCGACAAGGGGTACATCGAGCGCGACGCCTCCCGCTCCCGCGGGGTGAAGATCCTGGGGATGAACCTGGCCCCCGGGGTGCTGAACGTGCCCTGCTACGGCCGCATCGCCGCCGGCGTGCCGGCGCTGCTGCGCGAGGACGTGGCGGAGGAGTTCGAGCTGGACCGCAAGCTGGTGGGGAGCAGCGACTCCTTCATGCTGGAGGTGAAGGGCGACAGCATGTCGGGAATGGGCATCCTTCCCGGCGACCTGGTGATCGTGGAGCCGGCGGAGGCGGACGAGATCCAGAACGGCGAGGTGGTGGCCGCGCGGGTGGACGGCGACGCCACGGTCAAGCGCTACTTCGCCAACGCGGGAAAGGTGGTGCTGGAGCCGGCGAACCCCAACTACGCGCCCATCCTGGTGCACGAGCACAACGACTTCACCGTGCTGGGCCGGGTGACGGGGATCTTCCGCCGCCTCACGCGCGCGCACACCGAAGCCATCGTCACCGGCGCGCACTGAGCCGATTGGCGTTTGCGGCGCGATGGGACCCCGGCGGCTTGCCGGGGTCCTTTTTGCGTATATGATCCCGGCATGACGACCGACGACCAGGCGGTGCGCGATGAGGACGAGCGGTGGATGCGCCTGGCGCTGGAGCAGGCGGCCGCCGCCGAGGCGCTGGGCGAGGTGCCGGTGGGCGCGGTGATCGTGCGCGGCGGGGAGCTGGTGGCCGCGGGGCACAACCTGACGCACACCCTGCAGGACCCCAGCGCCCACGCGGAGATGGTGGCCATTCGCCGGGCGGCGCAGGCGGTGGGCGAGTGGCGGCTGCTGGAGTGCACGCTGTACGTGACGCTGGAGCCGTGCGCCATGTGCTCTGGCGCCATCGTGCTGGCGCGCATTCCGCGGCTGGTGTTCGCCGCGCACGACCCCAAGGCGGGGATGAGCGGCTCGCTGGCCAACCTGGTGCAGCACCCGCGGCTCAACCACCGCGTGCAGCTCACCACCGGCGTGCTGGCGGACGAGGCGGGCGAGGTGCTGCGGACCTTCTTTCGCGCCCGCCGCCGCAGCCGCGTGAACCCGCAGGACACCGCCGAGCCCGCCCCCGCCGACGCCGCCGGCGGGGCATGAGGGATGCGCCGGCGCGATCCGCGACGGCGTGAGTCCGGGCTCCCAGGACGGACGCATCGTCCTCACGCGCAGCACGCGGCGGGAAAGCAGGAGGACGCAGAGGGTGTCACCCTCCGCGTCCTCGCTTTTTTCTCTCCGCGCCCTCCCCGTGAGCTCTGCCCGGAGGCCGCACGACGGTCGGCGTCTCTACGGCTGCTCCCGCGGGTCCGGCTCCGGCTGGGGGATCCGCTTTTCGGGGGCGACGTGGTAGAAGACCTGCCCCTTCGGCGGCACGGTGACGGGGCAGAGGTTCGGCATCGGCACCACGGGGACGTGCATCGACATGCCGCGTGGCAGGCCGGCATGGCCCTGGGGCTGGACGCGGAAGCTCCCCGTCGGCATGGGGTCGTTGGTCCGGCACGCCTCCGTCCGCATTGCGACGATCTCGCTCTTCGGCCGGGCCGAGTCCACCCGCAGGGGGCGGAGGTTGACGGGCACCGGCGTCGTTTCCACTGCGGCAGGCTGCGGACTCGCGGCGGACGCGCATCCGCCGAGCAGCAGCAGGGGGAGGGAGGTGGTCTTTCGCATGGCGGTCAGCGGGTTCATGGTGCCGACGTCGAATTGGACCGCATCATCCATACGATCGTTGCCGGACCGGGGAAGAACGATCGAACCGGCGCACTTCGCACGGACCCGATCAGCCCACCGGCTCTTCCGTGCCGGCTGCGGACGGGAACTCCACGTTCTCGTAGATCTCGCGGAGCGGAACCGAGCAGCCGACGGAGGCAAACTCCAGCTCCGCATCCAGGCCGGCCACCGTCTGCAGGTGCCAGAACTCGCCATGGCGGGTGAAGCGCTCCACCAGCGGCTGGTCCTGCGCGACGAGCACGTACTCCCGGAGCGTCTCGATCTCGCGGTAGTGCAGGAACTTCTCACCCCGGTCGTACGCTTCCGTCGACGGGGAGAGCACCTCCACGATCAGCACGGGGTTGGTGATGGTGTCCCGTACCCGGTCGCGAAACCGTATTTCACCGCACACGGCGACCACGTCTGGATAGGTGTACCGGCGGCCGCCTTCGATCTGCACCCGCATCTCGTTCGCCCATGAACGGCAGGGCCCGCCACGAAAGCGTATCCGCAGCTCCCCCTGGACATTCTGGCTGATCGTCGTGTGCGCGTCCGGAGCACCGGCCAGCGCGACGATGCGGCCGTCGATGTACTCGCTCTTGAACTCGGCGAGGCGCTCGAGCGCGAGGTACTCTTCCGGGGTGTAGTAGGTCAGGGCGACCGTGGCCATGCTCTCCTCTCGGACCGTGGGCTGGTCCGAGTGTAAGGTTGTGGTCCGCAAACGCGCAAGTGGCCTGCACTTGCGCCGCAACGAACGCGCCACCGCCGGGACGGGGTGCACCCGTGGCTGGCGGGAACAGGATAGGGGCGGGGAGGCCGGATGCGGAAGTGTCCCGTCATCGGCCGGGGACCGTCCACGCCGGTCATCTCCTCGCGCCCGTGAAGTGCGCGGCGTTCGTTGACACCCCCCCGGCGGGCGGGGTAAGTTTGGGCCGGTCCTCTCTCCCTCTCCCCTGCAAAACACGACCGGGCGACCTGCATGGCCGAACCCCAGCGACGCTCCCTCATGGACCCGCCCGAGGTGGAGCGGGTGCTCGCGCGCATGGCGGGAGAGATCGTGGAGCACACGGGCGGCGGCGGCGGGCTGCTGCTGGTGGGCATCGAGCGCCGGGGCGTGCAGCTGGCCCGCCGCATCGCCGAGGCCATCGAGGACGGCGGCGGCGAGGCGCCGCTCACCGGGTCGCTGGACATCACCCTCTACCGCGACGACCTGATGACCGTGGGCCCGCGCCCCGTCGTCGGGCAGACGCGGCTCCCCACCGGCGGCATCGACGGGCGGCACCTGGTGATCGTGGACGACGTGCTGTACACCGGGCGGACGGTGCGCGCCGCGCTGGACGAGCTGGCGGACTTCGGCCGCCCCGCGCGCATCCTGCTGGCCGTGCTGGTGGACCGCGGCGGACGCGAGCTCCCCATCCAGGCGGACGTGGTGGGCGCGCGGGTGCAGGTGGCCGAGGGCGAGGTGGTGGAGGTGCTGGTGCCCGAGCTGGACGACCGGCTGGGCGTGGACCTGGTGGTGCGGCCGCGGGAGGACGAGGGCTGATGGCGCTTACGCCCCTGGGCAAGGATCTGCTGGGCCTGGAAGGCCTTACGCGCGAGCAGATCACCTCCATCCTGGACACGGCGGAGACGTTCAAGGAGATCTCGGAGCGGCCGGTGAAGAAGGTGCCGGTGCTGCGGACCAAGACCATCGTCAACGCCTTCTTCGAGAACAGCACCCGCACCCGGGTGAGCTTCGAGTTCGCCGAGAAGCGCCTTTCCGCCGACACCGTCAACATCTCCACCGCCGGCAGCTCCGTCGCCAAGGGCGAGACGCTGGTGGACACGGCGCGCAACCTGGAGGCCATGCGCATCGACATGGTGGTCATCCGCCACCACGCCTCCGGCAGCGCGAAGTTCCTGGCGGACCGGATCCAGAGCAGCGTCATCAACGCGGGCGACGGCAAGCACGAGCACCCCACGCAGGGGCTGCTGGACCTGATGACCATCCGCCAGCACCGCGGCCCCGTCCAGGGGCTGAAGGTGTGCATCTGCGGCGACGTGCTGCACTCGCGGGTGGCGCGCTCCAACATCCACGGCCTCAAGACGCTGGGGGCGGAGGTGGCCGTCTGCGGGCCGAAGACGCTCCTTCCCGCCTGCGTGGACGAGCTGGGCGTCCGCGTCTTCCGCCGCATCGAAGCGGCGATCGAGTGGGCGGACGTGCTCAACATCCTGCGCCTGCAGCTGGAGCGGATGAAGGGCGGCTACATCCCCAGCCTGCGCGAGTACAACCGCGTCTTCGGCGTCACCCGCGCGCGGGTGGAGGCGGCGCCGCGGGAGCTCCTGATCCTGCACCCGGGGCCGATGAACCGCGGGGTGGAGATCGACAGCGACGTGGCCGACGGGCCGCACTCGGTGATCCTGGAGCAGGTGACCAACGGCGTGGCCGTGCGGATGGCCGTCCTCTACCTGCTGGCCGGCGGCGCGCCGGAGCAGGCGGAAGCGGCCAAGGGAGGGGCGGCGGTATGAGGCCGATGCTGATCCGCGGCGGGCGCGTGGTCGATCCCTCGCAGGGGCTGGACGCGGTCCTCGACGTCCTCCTCGCCGACGGGCTGATCGCGCGCGTCGGGGAGAGCCTGGACGCGCCGGAGGGGGCGGAGACGGTGGACGCGTCCGGGCTGGTCGTCGCCCCCGGCCTGATCGACGTGCACGTGCACCTGCGCGAGCCGGGGCAGGAGCACAAGGAGACGATCGCGACGGGCGCGCGGGCGGCGGCGGCAGGGGGCTTCACCACCGTCGTGGCGATGCCGAACACCGACCCGCCGATCGACAACCCGGCGTCCGTGGGCTTCGTGCTGGCCGAAGGGCTGCGGGCGGGCGGGGCGCGCGTCTACCCCACCGGCTGCATCACCGTGGGCCAGAACGGCGAGCAGCTCACGGAGTTCGGCGAGCTGATCGACGCCGGCGCGGTGGCGGTGACCGACGACGGGCGGCCGGTGGGCAGCGCGGGGATGCTGCGGATGGCGCTGGAGTACGCGCTGACCTTCGACCTTCCCGTCGCCGTGCACGAGGAGGAGCTGACGCTCTCGCGCGGCGGATCGATGAACGAGGGGATCATCGCCAGCCGCCTGGGCCTCACCGGCATTCCCAACGAGGCCGAGGACGTGATGATCGCCCGCGACCTGATGCTGGCGGAGCTCACCGGCGGCCGGCTGCACGTCCAGCACGTCAGCACGCGGCGCGGCGTGGAGCTCATCCGCGCCGCGAAGGAGCGGAAGATCCGGGTGACGGCGGAGGCCACGCCGCACCACTTCACGCTGACGGACGCCGCCGTGGAAGCGTATCGCACGGACGCCAAGATGAACCCGCCGCTGCGCAGCGAGGCGGACCGGCAGACGGTGCGGCAGGGGGTGCGCGACGGCACGCTGGACGTGATCGCCACCGACCACGCGCCGCACCACTACGACGAGAAGGAGCAGGCGTTCGAGGACGCGCCCAACGGCATCGTGGGGCTGGAGACCTCGCTGGGCCTGAGCTACACGGAGCTGGTGGCGGCGGGGCTGCTGGACCTGTCCGCGCTCATCGACCGGATGAGCTGCGCCCCCGCCCGGGCCATGCACCTGGACCGGCTCGGGCTCGGCTCGCTGCGGGAGGGCGGGCTGGGCGACGTGACGATCATCGACCCGCGCATCGAGTGGACGGTGGACCCCACGCAGTTTCATTCGATGAGCCGCAACACCCCGTTCGCCGGCCGCGCGCTGCGCTGCCGGGCGGTACGGACCATCGTGGGCGGGCGCACCGTGTGGCAGGGAACCGGAAGGAGCGGTACGTGAGGGAGCTGGCTTCGCTGATGAAGGCGCCGGCGCGCAAGGACCCGCGCGCGTTCTGCGGCGCCGCCACCTGGCCCCTGGTGGCGGAGCTGCGCGACGACGGGCGCGAGGTGGTCGCGTGCTACCTGCTGTGCGACAAGCAGAAGCGCGAGACCAGGACGGGAAAGCCGTTCCTGAACCTCGTCCTGGGCGACCGGACCGGGACCATCGAGGGGAAGGTGTGGGACGACGCCGAGCGGCTGGACGCGCTGGTGGGGCAGGACGACGTCGTGGGGGTGCGTGCCCGCGTGGGCGTGTACCAGGAGAAGCTGCAGCTCACCATCACGGTGATGCAGCCGCTGGAGATCGGCGACGACGACCTGGAGATCTTCCTTCCCGCCTCGCCGCGCGACCGCCAGCAGATGTGCCGCGAGCTGGACGCGCTCGTCGCGACGGTCTCGGACCTGCCGCTGCGCACGCTCCTGGTCCGCTGCGTGGGGAGCCGGACGCAACTGGGCCGCACCTTCCGCCTCCACCCCGCCGCCAAGCGCAACCACCACGCGTACCTGGGCGGGCTGCTGGAGCACTCGCTCTCCGTGGCCAGGGCGGCGGACCGGCTGTGCGCGCACTACGTGGAGCAGGGGGCGCAGCTGGACCGCGACCTGCTGGTGACGGCGGCGCTGCTGCACGACATCGGCAAGGTGCGGGAGCTGGCGGCGCGCCGCTCCTTCGTCTACACCGACGAGGGGCAGCTGCTGGGGCACATCCTGCTGGGGCTGCAGATGGTGACGCGCGAGGCGGAGGGGATCCCCGGGCTGGGGGAGAACCGCCTGCTGCACCTGCAGCACCTGATCGCCAGCCACCAGGGGCGGCTGGAGTGGGCCAGCCCCAAGGTGCCGATGACGCTGGAGGCGCTGATCCTGCACATGGCGGACGACCTGGACGCCAAGATGAACCCCGGGATGCGCGCGGTGGCGGGGCTGGAGCCGGGAGGCTGGTCGGGGTTCGACCGGCACCTGGACCGCGCGCTCTACCGCCCGCCGCACCTTCCCCCCGGCGCGCCGCTGGAGGCGGCGCCGCCGCAGGAGGTGGTGGAGGTGCTCATCGACATGTTCCGCGGCTGACCGCCGCCCCACCGACCGGCCATGACCGACCTGAACCCCGGCGCCACCGTACACGACCTCATCCGCATGCGCGAGCAGCTCACCGGCTGGATCGCGCGGCTGGACGAGGTGGGCGGGCAGGCGAACACCCGCGCGGCGGAGCGCATCCGCGCGGACTACGTGAGCCGCCTGGCGCGCGTCAACGAGGACCTTTCCGCGCACCGCGGCGAGATCGAGGCCGACCTGGAGCGCTTTCGAGGCGCGCTGGCCCAGGCGGAGGAGCAGCGCGTGGCCGCCGCGGACGAGATGGACGAGGCCAGCCTGCGCCACCTGATCGGCGAGCTGGACGACGCCGCGTGGGAGCAGGCCCGGGCGCCGCTGGAGGACCGGGTCCGCAGCGCGGAGGACGCCGTGGCCCGCGCCCGCGAAGAGGTGGAGCGCCTGGAGGCCCTCGCCGCCGACATCGAGGGCGCCGCATCCGCCACCCCCGCTGCGGACGAGGCGCCGCAAGCTCCCGCCGCCGCGGAGTCCGCGCCGGCCGAGCCGGAGGCCGCGCCCGCGGCGGAGGCGGGGCGCACCCCGTTCGACGCGGCGGCGATGGAGGAGTTCGAGCCCGCGCTCCCCGACGACGAGCCCGGCTTCCTGGAGTCCGCCGCGCCGGCGGAGACGGCGGATGCGGACGCCACTGCGGAGGCGCCGCCGCCGCGCGACGTGCGCGAGGCGGCGGAAGCGGCCTCGGTGGACGAGTGGGACCCGTTCGGCAACGAGTTCGGCGCGGAGCCCAGGCCGGGAGACGCGGAAGAGGACCTGCCCTGGCTGGAGGGGATCGACCAGGCCGCCGGCGCGGGCGGGTGGACGCCGCCGGCGCAGGACGAGGGGCTGGACTTCCTGCGCGAGATCGAGGAGTCCACCCGCACCCCCAGCCCGGCCGCGGGCGACCTGGGCGCGGACGACCTGGCGTTCCTGGAGGAGCTGGACCGCGCCATCGGCAGCTCGCCCGGTGCGGGCGCCGCGAAGTCCCCGACCCCGCCTCCCACGCCGCCGCCCGCCGCCCCTCCGGCCGCCGCCGCGGGCTCCAAGGCGGAGCCGCTGCTGTGCAAGGAGTGCGGCGCCATCAACGAGCCGCACTCCTGGTACTGCGAGATCTGCGGGTCGGAGCTGTGAGTGCGTGAGTGCGTGAGTGCGTGAGTGGGAAGAGCCCGCCGTCACCGGCGGGCTCTCCTGCTCTTCCGGGGTTTTGTATTGCGTCAACCTGTCATTCTGAGGGAGGCGCCACCCCACACCTGCGTTACTGACGATCGCCTGTGCGCCGACCGAAGAATCTGTATGCTGGGCTGAAGGATCCTGCGGTCGGGCGGTGTCTCCGGGCGTTGCCCGGGAAAGTCTAAAGGGGGGGAAGTGACGCATGGATGACTGCGCGTTCGCTCTGGCGCTTTCTCAGAACGAATGGTGTTTCAGCGAAGCCGGTCTGAGACCTGTGTAGCGATGGAGCACAACTATTACGTCTACATTCTCGCCAGCGCACACGGCGTGCTGTACGTGGGGGTGACCAACGACCTGGTTCGTCGGGTCAGCCAGCACAAGCAGCGGCTGGTTCCCGGATTCACCAGGCGGTACAACGTCGATCGGCTCGTCTACTACGAGCACGCGCACGACGTATCCGCGGCGATCGCGCGTGAGAAGCAGATCAAGGGCTGGGTCCGCGAGAAAAAAGTCGCGCTCGTGGAGGCCGTCAACCTCGCGTGGGCGGATCTGTATCCCACGATTGCACCTGGGTTGGATGATGCCGGCGGGAGATTTCCTCCCGGCGTCGGGGAACAGGACGAGGCGGTCTCTCGGCCGGAAGGGCGGCCCTGACGGGCCTTGATGTGGACGAGGCTTGGGTGCGGCCAGCGTACAGATCCTTCGGTCGGCGTGCCGGGTGTGGAGGAGCTGCGGGTATGAGGTGGCGCCTCCCTCAGGATGACAGGCGTCCGCCAGAAGGGCGGGCCCGACGGCGGCTTACACCCACACGGGCGCGGCGAGATGCTCGCCGCGCCCGTGCCGCTGGTGGTTCCGATCCGTAGTCGCATGGACCACGAGCCGAAACCTGCCCTTGGTGGAGGATCACGCTTTCGCGGCACCGCCGAAGCGGCGCTGGAACTCGGCGCTCAGGGTGTCTCCGGCCACGGCCACCAGCTTGCCGACGATGGGGTTCACCACCACGCTGGTGACGGCCCCGGCCAGGGTCGGAAGGTTCTTCGCGAACCAGTTGCGCACGTACTCCATGGTGGAGAGGTCGGGCTCCGGCGCCGTCACCGCCTCCTCCAGCTCCTTCACCCGCTCCCGGGCCGCCTCCTTCTGCGCCTCGGGTATCTCCGCCGCGGCGGCGACCTGCTCGCGCAGCGCCTCGAACGCCGCGCGCAGGGCGGCCATCTCCTCCTCCCCCGGCTTTTCGGGCGGCGGCGCGCCGATGGTCTGCGTCTGGGTGATCATCTTTCCGACGGCGACCTGCCCGCTCACCGGTCCGCTGATGGTGGCGCTGATGGTGTCGCCGGCGCCGTCGCTCGCGCTCATGGATTCTCCTGGGGCTGGGGAAGGGAAGGGGAACGTTCGATCGATGCCGCGGGTGCCGCCGGCCGCGCGCGCGGGCCGAACAGCCGGTAGCGCACGCCCACCGACAGCCGCGGCGTCCACACCATGTCGTCGGTGGCCAGCTCGGCCCCGGGGTACTCCCGCAGCACGTGCGTGGGCGAGGCGTAGCGGTGCAGCGCCGCCTCCACGCTGACGGCCAGGCGCGGCGAAAGCTCCGGGAGCTCCAGCCCCACGCCGGCCACGCCCTGGTGCGTGGTGGCGTACTCCGTCTCGAAGTCCATGCAGATGGCGCTGGACAGGTATTCGGGGACGCAGGTGCTGCCCAGGCCGGGGTCGCCCGCCACGTCCAGCAGCGTGCCGCCCTTTCCCGCGAACAGGTAGGTGCCGGAGAGGGGATGCCCGCGGGCGGGGACGGGGCGAACCACCAGCGCGGCGTCGTAAAGCCAGGTGTTGAGCGCCGTCTCGCGGCCGTTGAGCTCCAGCCGCGAGGGGAGGTAGTTCCCCTGGATCCGCACGCCCACGCGGGGCGACGTCCACAGCGTCGCGCTGGCGCCGAAGACTGCACCAAAGCGGGGACCATAGCCGGTGTTCCGGACGGTGAACCACGAGCTGGAGCCGGTCCCCCCCGCCTGCGCCCCCACGTCCAGCGCCATCCAGCGCTGCGCGTGGCCGCTGCCGCGCAGGGCGACGGCCGCGGGCTCCGCCAGGTTCCCCTCCACCCGCAGCTCCGCGGCGCGGGTCCCCGCGGTGCGGGGCGCGAACGCCACCTCCACCACGCAGCTCCCGCCCCGGGCCACCACCGTGCCCGTGCACCCGTCGCGCACCAGCGTGAACTCCGCGGCGTCCTGCCCGCGTATCCCGACGCCGCGCACGGCCAGCGCCGCGGTCCCGGTGTTGGCGACCCGCACGGTGCGCGTCGTCGGCGATGCAGGGGCGCGGTCGTCCACCCGCACGCGCCCGAAGCCCACCGCCGCTCCCAGGGACGCGCGGGTGAGGCGGCGTACCCCCGTCCCGGCCAGCGGGAGGGTGCGGGGCCCCTCCGGCGCGTCGGAATCGACCGTCAGCAGGGCGCTGCGCGCGCCCTCCGCCGCCGGCGAGAAGGCCACCACCAGCGCGCACGCTCCGCCCGCCGCGACGGGCGCCGCGGTGCAGTCCTCCCGCACGACGCGGAAGTCCGCCGCGCCGGCGCCGGCCACGGACGCCGCCCGCACCTGCAGCGGCGCGTCGCCGCCGTTGCGAAGGGTGAGCTCCATCTCCTCCGCGCCCTCCGAGGGGTCCCGGGAGCCGAAGGCCAGCCGGTCGGCGGAAAGGGCGAGCACGCCCGCCGTGGCCGTGCCGGAGACCCGCACGCGCACGGACCCGCCGGGGCCGCCGTGATCCACCCGCACGACGGCGCTGCGCGCGCCCCGGGCCCGGGGGGCGAACGCGACCCGCACCGCGCACTCCCCGCCGGGCGGGATGCTGCCGCAGGTGCCGGCGACGGAGAACTCGCCCTCACCGCCTTCGACCTGCACCGCCCGCACCTCCAGCGGCCCCGGTCCGTCGTTCGCCAGCGTGAGCAGCTGCTCGCCGCGCGTTCCCAGCTTTACCGCGCCCGCGTCCAGCGAGGCGAGCACCCGCAGGGCCCCCGTCGCGGGCGGCCTCGCTTCGTCGGCGACCGATACGGGCCCGCTCTCCGTGCGACCGGCCGGATCGGGGGCGGTCGGGTCCCCGACGGGGCCGGGCGCCTGCTCCTCCCACACCGTGCCGGTGTCGGCGATCGCCACGCTCCGGCGGCCGCGCTTCCCGGGGAGGTCGGGGAGGAGCAGCGCGCCGAGGATCAGCGCCGCGACCCCTCCGGCGGCCACGGCGAGCCGCCGGCCGGGGCGGCGGCGCGGGCCGCGCGATCCGCCGTCGTCCCTGCCGGGCCCCGCCGGGCCGGGGAAGAAGACGTCCAGGTTGTGCCGCGTGACCGCCGCGCCGGCGTGGTCGCCCAGCGCCTCGCGCAGGCCGAGCGCCTCCGCCAGCAGGCCCCGCGACAGGGCGGGCGAGAGCGCCAGGCAGGCGGCGCGCGTCCCTCGCTGGTGCAGGGCGAACGCGATCGCCTCGCGGTCCTCCGTCTCCCGCGCGGCGCGCTCCAGCCACTGCAGCGCCTGCTCCCACGCGTCGGGGAGCGCGGCCAGCGAGAACGGCTTCTCGACCGCCTTCGCCAGCCGGATCACCTCCGGCCACCGGGCGCGCTCCCCCGCCCACCTCAGGACGGAGGTCAGCGCGTCGGCCTCGGCGGCCACGACGGCCGGCTCCGCGTCCGCGGCCTCCGCCCAGCCGGTGAAGTGGGCCAGCGCGCGCTCGCGCCACGCGTCCACCTCCGCCTCCGGCGGGGTGATCCCCGGGGCGCAGGCCCAGCGGTCGTCCTCCGCGCGCACCAGGCACCGCTTCGCCAGCGCCGGCAGCACCTCCTCCGCGTCGGGCGCGCCAGCGATCGCGGCGACGTGCTCCGTGCCCGTGCGGGCGCCGTCCAGCGCCGCCAGCGCGCCCAGCACCGCGCGCCGCGTCTGGTCCAGCGCGTCCAGCACCTCTCTGACCGCGCGCCGCGCGGCCCGCGACAGCGGCAGCCCCTCGGTCCGCACCTCGGCGGCGGCCTGCAGCAGCCGCTGCGGGTTGCCGGCCACCGCGTCGCACAGCGTCGCCACTTCCGCCCGCTCGTCGTCGTCCAGGGGCCGCTCCAGCGCCCGCTCCAGCAGCACCTCCGCCTCCGGACCGGGAAGCGGGCCCACCTGCAGCGCGCGCACGCCCCGGGGCCCCGTCCAGCGCTCGCTGGAGATGACGAAGGTGCACGCGGGCGCCGTGTCCATCACCTCCTCCATGCTCCGGCGGTCCAGCGTCACCTCGTCCAGCAGCACCAGCGCCTGGTGGTCCTGCAGGTCGTCCACCAGGGTGCCGTGGTCGGGGACGTACGGCTTGTCGCACCGGTAGAACGCCTCCCACAGCTTCTGGCAGAGGTCTCCCGGCTGGCGGTTGTGCGCGTGCAGGTGCACCACGCCGCTGGGAAACGCGTTCGCCGCCTCGTGGTACGCCAGGCGCTGCAGCAGGCTGCTCTTGCCGATCCCCGCCTCGCCATGGAGCTCCACCGGCTGCGCCGCTCCCAGCGCGGCCACGGCGCTCCGCGTCTCCGCCTCGCGGTCCAGCAGGTCGGGGAAGGGGCGGGGGCGGCGCAGCACCGGGGTGGGCCGGGGGTGCGGCCGGACGGCTTCTTCCGGGGCCGGAAGGTTCACGACGCCGCCGTGGACCCCGCTGATCTGGTAGACGTACTGGCCGATGGCGGCCTGGCCGCTGACGGTTCCGTTGATTTGCCCCTGGATGGAGGGCGCCGCGGTGGTGGTCATGAGGGGGATCCTGCGAGGGGTGAACGAATGCGGAATGAAGAAGAATGGCCGAGCGGCACCGATCATTTCGGCGCGCTGGAAAGGCAAGGCCCATTCCATGTGCCGTAGACCGCGATCTGTTTACGCCACAAGGGTTTCGACATTCGCGGCTTTGGCAGTGAGGCGTCGATGGGACACCCGCTCCGCCCCTGCCGGGACGGGGCTGCCCCACTGCGCGCGGACGGAGCCGCGCCGTGCGCACCCTCCGTATCCGCTCCGACGAGGTACCCGCCGTGGGAATGCCCGATGGTGGATCGTGGACGGATTTCCTGGATTTCCGGCTTCGCTGGATGCGTACGGAGGCAGCCGCGGGAGATCGGCAACACGCGACGGGGATGCGGAGCCGGCCGCTACATCCGGGAAAAAGGATTTGCCTTATTCCAGATCCGGAAAAACACCTGTCATTCTGAGCTTGACTTTGTCCAAGTTGATGCTGTAGTGCGGCGGCAGGTCTCGCCAAAACACCCGTCCAGTTTACATTGGGTGCATGTGCCTGCCTACCACCGCCGTCGCGTCCGGATACGCGGAGTTCGAGGCGCTCGTCC
>DATAAG010000202.1:0-2264 GCA_036260235.1 Longimicrobium sp. | reverse complement strand
GGCTCGTCTCTTTCTGGGTCAGGGATCATGTCAGACAGCGCCACGCAGTCCCGGACAGGTCAACTCCGCTGACTCCGTTGACTCCGTGTGAGGCCATTCTTTTTGAGTATCACCTTTATCTCCGCACGGAAGCGTTGCGCTTGCGCCCCTCCCGCCACGCGTTCCAGATTGCCCGCCGCACATCAAACCCGGGAGAATACATCGATGACGACGCGTTGGTCTCCAGCGCTGATCGCGGCGGCGCTGCTGGCGGCGTGCGGCCCGCCGCCCTCGTCCGGCCCCGCGCCGGCGCCCGCCCGTCCGGAGCGGCCCATTCCCTACCCCGTCACCCCGCCGGCGGAGTACCAGCGCGCCGTGGCCAACGGCACGCGCACGGCCAGCGGCGCGCCGGGCGCCCGCTACTGGCAGAACCGGGCGGACTACGTCATCCGCGCCCGTGTGATCCCGGAGCAGAAGCGGCTGGAGGGGAGCGAGACCATCACCTACACCAACCACTCGCCCGACGCGCTGCGCACCCTGCACGTGGACCTCACCCTCAACCACCACGCGCCCGGCGTGGTGCGCAACGAGCCGGCGGAGATCACCGGCGGCGTGCAGGTGGAGCGGGTGGCGGTGGACGGGCAGGAGGCCGCGCAGGGCGGGCAGTCCGGCCTGCGCTACGTCGTCAACGGCACGCGGATGATCGTCGTCCCCGCGGCGCCGGTGCCGGCGGGCGGCACGGTGCGCGTCCAGGTGGACTGGGAGCTCCAGGTGCCGCAGGCGGGCGCCGGCGGCCGCATGGGGTGGAGCGAGGACGACTTCTTCTTCTTCGCCTACTGGTACCCGGCCATGGCCGTCTACGACGACGTGATCGGCTGGCACCCGGACCCGTTCCGCGGCACGGCGGAGTTCTACGCCGACTTCGGCCGCTACGACGTGACCATCGAGGCGCCGCCGCAGTGGATCGTCTTCGGCACGGGCGTCCTGCAGAACCCCGAGCAGGCGCTGGCACCCGCCGTGCTGCAGCGCTACCGCCAGGGGATCGAGAGCGACCGGCTGGTGCACGTGGTCACGCAGGCGGACTTCGGCAACACCACCACGGCCGGGCAGGACGGGCGGGTGGCGTGGCGGTTCGTGGCCGACAGCGTGCGCGACCACGCCTTCAGCGTGACCCGCGCCAGCAACTGGGACGCGCGCCGCACCGCCGTGGGCGACCGCGACGGCGACGGCCGCACCGACTACACCGCCATCCACGCCTTCTGGCGCCCCAGCGCGCCCCGCTGGGCCAACGTGGCCGCGTACGAGGCGCACGCCATCACCTTCCTTTCCGAGTTCACCGGCGTGCCCTACCCCTGGCCGCACATGACGGCGGTGGAGGGCGAGGGCATCATCGGCGGGGGGATGGAGTACCCGATGATGACGCTGATCGGCGGCTACAACCAGGCGGGCGACGCGGCGCTGTACAACGTGACCGCGCACGAGCTGGCGCACATGTGGGTGCCGATGACGGTGAGCGTGGACGAGCGGCGCTACTCGTGGATGGACGAGGGGATGACCACCTACCACGAGGCGCAGGCCCGCAAGGACACCTTTCCCGGCAACACGGCGGAGATGGAGGACCGCACCGCGTACCTGAACACGGCGCGCCGCGGCAGCGAGGGCGAGATCATGCGCCGCAGCGACTTCCACTACGACGGCGGCGCGTACGGCACGGCCTCGTATCCCAAGCCGTCCTCCAACTTCGTCTCGCTGCGCGGCATCCTGGGCGAGGCCACCTTCAACCGCGCCTGGCGCACCTTCCACCAGCGCTGGGCGTTCCGGCACCCGTACCCGTGGGACCTGTTCGCCACCTTCGAAGAGGTGGCGGGCGAGGACCTGGACTGGTTCTGGCGCACCTGGTTCTACGAGACGTGGACGCTGGACCAGGCCGTCGCCAGCGTGACGGAGGACGCCCGCGGCGCCACGATCGTGGTCGAGGACCGCGGCCTGGCGCCCATGCCCGCGCGCCTCACCATCACGCGCGAGAACGGCGAGACGCAGGGGATCGAAGTGCCGGTGGAGACCTGGCTGGAAGGCCGCCGCACCGCCACCGTCACCCTTCCCCGCGCCGCCTCGCCCATCGTCCGCGTGGAGATTGACGTGGAGAACGTCTTCCCGGACGTCGACCGCGAGAACAACGTGTGGACGAGGCCGTGAGGGGGTGATGGAGTGATGGAGTGATGGAGTGATGGGGGGGTGATTGGGTGATGGGGGTGAACGGGTGATGGATGGGCCGCGGGCCCCGC
>DATAAG010000201.1:0-2352 GCA_036260235.1 Longimicrobium sp. | reverse complement strand
AGTTCCGCCGGGTCCGTATCCGGTGGGACCCAGTGGCTGTCGCGCAGCGGCCGCGCCCACCGCTCACCCCCGAGGATGTACGCCGCCAGCACGTCGTTGCGGAACAGGGCGGGCGTGGTCCACGGATCCGAGTGCCGCTGGGAGCAGTGGAGGAAGTAGACCTCCGGGAACGAGTAGTTGCGGTAGCCGAAGCGCGCCAGCTTGAGGTCCAGGTAGCTCTCCTCGCCGCCGTACCCCTGGAACGGTGCGGCGTACCCGCCCACCTGGAAGAACCGGTCGCGCCGCACCAGCAGCGCCGCATGCCCGCTCACCGCGATCTCGGTCGTCCGCGTGAAGCCGCCCCGCCGGTGCTCGCCCCAGAAGTTGGTCTCCAGGGTGAGCCTGTAGTGGTCGCGAAAGTCCTCCGGGCCGCCCCAGTTCCACGCCAGCGGAAAGTGGACGGCGCCTGCCGACTGCGCTTCCGGTGCGCCTTCCGCCGCGAACCGGGCCAGGACCGTGCTCAGAAAGCCCGGCCCCAGCAGCACGTGCGCATCCAGGAACAGCAGCCAGCGGCCGCGCGCCTCCAGCGCTCCCAGGTGCCGCGCGCGCGGCGCGAACACCCCGTCCGCGCGGATGGCGCGGGCGATCTGCCGGATCGCGGGGGTTTGCAGGAACTTCTGCGTGGCGTCCGTGCTCCCGTCGTCCACCACCAGCACCTCGACGGCATCCGCCCGGCCGTCCAGCGCGGCGATCTGCTGCCGGACGGAGTGCAGCGTGTACCACAGGTGCGGGATCTCGTTGCGGGCGGCGATGATGACGGAGAGGTCCACGGGCGGCGGGCGGGCGTTGTGGAAGGAGGCAAGGGCGTCCGGGAGAGGCGCAAGAATCGGCGCGCACAATGAGCGGGTGAGGCAGGGTGCGATCGAACGGCGTCGAGCCGCTCACGCCACGGCCGGCTGCGGCTTTCCTCCCGTCCGGAGGTACTCCGCGAAGTCGTCGGGCAGGCCGCTGCGGCGGATGGCATCCATCGCCCGCTCCACGTCGTACTCCACGCGTGCGAACTCCGCGGCCACGCGCACGTCGTCCACCGAAAGCACCACGTAGCACGCGCGCCAGTCGCCGTCCTTGGGCCGCCCGACGGAGCCGGTGTTCACGAACCGGATCCCCTGCACCTCGCGCTGCCAGGGCAGGTGCGTGTGCCCGAAGCAGACCACGTCGCCCGTGCGGGCGCCCGCCTGCTCCGCCATCTTCAGGCAGAAGTCGTCCGTACGCTCCGCCGTCCAGTACAGGGTGTTGAGCGTGGGCGCGCCGTGCACCAGGATGACGCGCGGACCGGGAACGTGCCCGCCCAGGGGCCGCAGGTCCAGGCGAAAGGGCAGCGCGCCCAGGAACGCCCTGGTCCGCGCGGAGACGTGCTCCCGCGTCCACGCGTAGCTCAGGTGCGAAAGCTCCTCCTGGCGCGGATCCTCGTACTTGCACCCGCAGTGCCTGTAGTCCGTCGCGACCGTCGAATCGTAGTTCCCGGCCACTCCGGCGATCCCCTCGGTGCGGATGCGCTCCACCGTCTCGTCCGGCCACGGCGCGTACCCCACCAGGTCGCCCAGGTGGTAGACCGCGTCCACGTCGCCGCGGCGGCGGATGTCGTCCAGCACCGCCTCCAGCGCCGGCAGGTTGGCATGGACGTCGGAGATCAGCGCGAGTCGCATGGAAGAGTGCGAGAGTGCGAAAGTGGGAGCGCACCGGGCCTGGATCCATCCTGCACACGGTCCGCGCACGCGGAATTCGCGAATTTCCAGCGGCGAATCATGCTCTCTGCGGATTCATTTCGGTAAGCCGTCCGCCTGAGCTCACCATCACGGCCAGAAGGCAGCGCTGCAGTCCGCGGAGGTGGACTTCGCGAATTTCCAGCGGCGACTTCAGTCGCTCCGGCGTGGTGCGGGCGATTACCGGTTCAGAGCCGCAATGGGCATCATTCGCTCCTGAAGGGGCGGGCGGCACGATGGCCCCGCCCCCGCCTCACCCGCAGCAGGTGGAGTCGGCGGTGCGCTCGGCGTCGGTGCGCAGGGCGGCGGCGAGCTCCTGCATCTCTTCGAAGGCGTCGGCGTTCAGGCGGTAGTACGACCAGCGGCCCTGCTTGCGATCGCTCACCAGCCCGGCGGCCTTGAGCGTCTTGAGGTGGAACGAGAGCAGCGACTGCCCCGCATCCAGCGCATCCGTCAGATCGCAGACGCAGCGCTCGCCGCCGCGCAGGCACTCCACGATGCGCAGCCGCTTCTCGTCGCTCAGCGCGTGGAACAGGCGCGCCGCCCGTTCGATGGATGGCTCGGTCTGTGTCGTCATGCCGGAAGTTTACATCAGTGGAATTTGATTGGT
>DATAAG010000200.1:0-4251 GCA_036260235.1 Longimicrobium sp. | reverse complement strand
GCAACGAGTGGAACACGCTGGTGGAAGAGCCCGCCGCGCCCCGGCGCGCGAAGGCGTCCACCGGCGCGTCCGCGCGCGCGAACGGGGGCGCGGTGGCCGCGCCCGTGCGCCTGCGCGAGGTGGAGGGGGCGGAGGCGCGCCGCTGGGCCACCGGGCTGGCGGAGTTCGACTTCGTCCTGGGCGGCGGCATCGTCCCGGGGTCGGTGGTGCTGGTGGGCGGCGAGCCGGGGATCGGCAAGTCCACCATCCTCCTCCAGGTGGCCGGGCGGCTGGAAGGGGCGGGAAAGCGCACCCTCTACGTCTCCGGAGAGGAGTCCGCGCACCAGGTGAAGCTCCGCGCGGACCGGCTGGAGGAGGCGGCGGGCGGCGTCACGCTGCTGGCGGAGACGGAGCTGGACTCCATCCTGCTGCGCGCCGCCGAGCTGGCGCCGCAGGTGCTGCTGATCGACTCCATCCAGACCGTCTACACCCCGGAGCTGGAGGGCGCGCCCGGCAACGTGGGGCAGGTGCGCGAGTGCGCGGCGCGGCTGCAGCGCTTCGCCAAGCAGACGGGGACGGCGGTGTTCATGGTGGGCCACGTCACCAAGGGCGGCGGCATCGCCGGGCCCAAGACGCTGGAGCACATCGTCGACACCGTGCTCTACTTCGAGTCCGCGGGCGGGCTGGACAACCGCGTGCTGCGCGCGACCAAGAACCGCTTCGGCGGGGTGGACGAGATCGGCGTCTTTCGCATGACGGCGGCGGGGCTCTCGCCGGTGGGCAATCCCTCGGAGCTGTTCCTGGGGGAGCGCTCCGGCGGCGCATCCGGCTCCGCCGTGGTGGCGACGATGGAGGGGACGCGGCCGCTGCTGGTGGAGGTGCAGGCGCTGGCGGCCCGGGCGGCGTACGGCGGCGCGCCCCAGCGCGTGAGCACCGGGATCGACCAGAAGCGCCTGGCCCTGCTGCTGGCGGTGCTGGAAAAGCGCGCCGGCCTGGCGTTCGGGCAGCTGGACGTCTTCCTGAACGTGGTCGGCGGGCTGCGGCTGGCGGAGACGGCGGGTGACGTGGCCGTGGCCGTGGCGCTCGCCAGCAGCGTCTTCGACCGCCCGGCGCCCGCGGACGCGGTGTTCGTGGGCGAGCTGGGGCTGGGCGGGGAGATCCGGCCGGTGGGGCAGGTGGAGCGGCGGCTGGCGGAGGCGGCGCGGATGGGGTTCCGCACCGCCTACCTGTCGCCGCGCGCGGTGCCGCAGACGCTCCCGGCGGGGATCCGCGCCGTGGCCGCGGAGGACGTGCGTGCCCTCGTCGGACGCATCTTCGGCTGAGGGAGCGCCCGCGGCGGCGGTCGTCGTCGCCGGGGGGACGGGGACGCGCTTCGGCGGGCCCGTCCGCAAGCAGTACCTGGAGATCGGCGGCGTGCCCGTCCTGCTGCGCGCCCTCCGGCCCTTCCTGGACCATCCCCGCATCTCCACGGTGGTCGTCGTCCTCCCCGCGGACGACGTCGCCGCTCCGCCCCGCTGGCTCGCCGGCCTGCCGGTCCGCATCGTCGCGGGCGGCGCGGAGCGAGCGGATTCCGTGCTGAACGGACTGCTCGCGCTGGATGAGGACGTCGGTCGCGTGCTGATCCACGACGGCGCGCGGCCGTTCGTATCCAGCGAAGTCATCGATCGCGTGCTGGACGCGGAGGGTGGTGCGATCGCCGCAGTGCCGGTGACGGACACCATCCAGCGGGTGGATGCGCGGGGGATCATCATCGACACCCCCGACCGCGCCGCCCTCTGGCAGGCGCAGACCCCGCAGGGCTTCCCCGGCGCGGGCATCCTCGAAGCCTGCCGCCGCGCATCCGCCGAAGGGCTCGCCGCCACGGACGACGCGGCCGTGTACGCGCGGTACGTCGGCCCCGTGCGGGTGGTGATGGGCGGCTACCCCAACATCAAGGTGACGCGCCCGGAGGACCTGCCGATCGCGGAGGCCATCGCGGCGTCATCCTCATCTCGATCCTGAACAAGATCCTTTTCACGCAGAGACGCAGAGACGCAGAGAAAAGCATTCTCCGCTGCTCTGCGGCTCTGCGTGAGAAGGATCTTTTGCGGAACTGGTGAAGCCGGGTTGCCGCGCTTCTTCAGGGCGTCAGAACCGCCAGCATTCGGCCGTTGTGAGCGCATCACCGCCGTTCTCTCCCCAGGCGCCGCGAGGTGACGATGCCCGCGTCCCGCATGCGACCCGCCCGCTCCAGCATCCTCCGTCTCCCATTCATCACGATCACTGCGGGCGCGCTGATCTGCGCGGCGCTGCTCGGCGCGCGGCCCGTGCATGCGCAGACGGTGCGCGGGACGGTGGTGGACGCGGAGTCCGGGCACCCCGTGGCGGGTGCCGTGGTGGTGCTCCTGGACCAGGACGGCCGCCGCCACGGCGCCGTGCTCAGCGGCCCGGCCGGCGAGTACCGGCTCGACGCGCCCCGTGCCGGCGCATACGTGCTGCGCGCGGAGCGGGTCGGCTACCAGAGCATCACCTCGCTGCTGCTGCGCCTGGCGGAGGGCGAGACGGTGGTGCACCGGCTGGAGGCGGGGGCCGCGGGCATCGTGCTGGAGCCGGTGCAGGCGCGCGGCCGCGCGCGTGACTGCACCCTGCGCCCCGACGGCAGCGACCAGACCGCGGTCGCCTGGGCGGAGGCACGCAAGGCGCTCACCGCGACCGCGCTGGCCGCGGACGCACCCGTCCGCGGGTACGAGACCCGCCTGTACCGCCTGCGGCTGCGGCTGGACGACCTGGCGGTGGAGAGGGAGGAGCGCTGGACGCTTCCCGGCCGCGGCCGTACGCCCTTCGTGACGACGCCCCTGCGCCGCCTCGCCTCTACCGGGTGGGTGCATCCCGACGGCGACTCCATCGCCTTTCACGCGCCCGACGCCCGGACGCTGCTCTCGGACGAGTTCCTGGACCACCACTGCTTTCGCCTGCGCCCCGGCGAGGGCGACCGCGACGGGATGGTGGGGCTGGAGTTCGCCCCCGTCCGCGGCCGCCGCGTCCCCGACGTGCACGGCATCCTGTGGATGGACCGCCAGGGCGCCCGGCTGCGCTACCTGGAGTACACCTACACGGAGCTGGAGTGGGTCGGGACGGTGCAGGAGATCGGCGGGCGCGTGGAGTTCGCGCAGGCGCCGGACGGCACGTGGATCGTCTCCCGCTGGTACATCCGCATGCCCATGTACTTCGCCGCGCAGAACGGGAACGAGCCGCCGCGCATGACCGGCGTGGTGGAGCAGGGCGGCGACGTGGTGGGCATCGGGGGCGGCGCCCCGGCGGTGGTGGCGGGAACGGTGATCGACACGGTGACGCGGCTGCCGGTGGCGGGCGTGCAGCTTTCGTTGGAAGGCTTCGCCGCGGCGGCGCTCACCGACTCCACCGGCGCCTACCGGCTGGAGGGGGTGCCCGCCGGGCCGGGATGGCTGCGCGTGCGCTCCCCGGCGCTGGACGAGATGGGGCTGGAGCCGCTCCGCATCCCCATCGCCCCCGCGGCGGGAGAGGGGGAGACGCGCACCGTGGTGCTCCCGCGCCCGGTGGACGTGCTGGGCCGCGCCTGCGCCGGGTTCGCCGGCGCCCACCTGGTGGGGTGGGTGCACTCCGGTGAGCGGCGGGTGCGGCTGGCCGACGCCATGGTGCAGGCGCGCTGGGACGGCCCCCCGGGGAGCGGCGTCACGTATTCGGCGACGGTGCCGGCGGACGGGCGCGGCGTCTACGCCCTGTGCGGGGCCACCCCGGGCGCGCGGGTCGGGCTGACCGCCACCACCGGAGGGCGCCGCGGCAGCGCCACGGTGCAGCTGCCGCAGACCGGCGCCGTCCTGCAGGCGATCCGCATCATGATCCGGCGGGGGACTGCGCTGTCGCGGCCGAGGACGTACCCGTTCGGTCCGCCCCCCGACGTGGCGCGCCTTTCCGGGCGGGTTCTGGACGCCCGCGGACGGCCCGTGCGCGGCGCCGCCGTCCGCATCGGCCCCGAGCAGCCGCCGCTGGCCACGGGGCGCCGCGGCGCGTTCACCTGGTCCGAGCTGCCGCCGGGCCGGTACACGCTCCTCGTCTCCCGCCCCGGCCTTGCGGACCAGGCGGTGCCGGTGGTGCTGGGGAGCGGCATGCTGATGGAGGTGACCGTCCGCCCGGAGGCACCTCCCCCGCGCGGCCACTAGGCCGCGTGGGTGGCGGCGAGGACGGCCCAGCAAGCCAGCTGACCGATCAGTGATCTTCCATCACCCCATCACCCCATCACCCCATCACCCCATC
>DATAAG010000199.1:0-1536 GCA_036260235.1 Longimicrobium sp. | reverse complement strand
CAACGGGCCGGGGCTGCACGCCCCCGGCCGCGGGCGCGGCGCCGGCGTGGGGCTGCGCAACATCCGCAGCCGCCTGCGCCACCTGTACGGCCCGGCGGGGAGTCTCGAGCTGCGCCCCGCGGACGGCGGCGGGCTGGAGGCGGTCGTTTCGCTCCCCTTCCGCACCGCGCCCGCGCAGCCTGCGGCGTCCCCCAGCGGCAGCGTCGATGAGACGGGCGACTGAACGGCGCAGAGGCGGAATGCGGATCCGGTGGATGGTCATCGCCGCCGCGGCTGGACAGCACGGTGAGCCACGACGGCCGCCGCAGCCTGCGGATCGCGGTGCCGGACGCCGCGCCCTCGTCGCAGTCCATCCTGCTGCAGATCCCCGCGGCCTGGGCGCGCGGACGCGAGATCCGGCTCAGCGGCCGGGTGCGCACGGCGCGCCTGCGGGGACGGGCGCTGCTCACCCTGGAGGCGTGGAAGTACCGCACGATCGCCACGGCGTCCTCTTCATCGACCACACCTCCGCCTCCCGGCAGCTCCGCTGAACCAGGCGAGCGGATTGGCCTCACGCAGGGTCAGCGGAGTCAACGGAGGCTGCTCTCTGCTGACTCTGCTGGCTGTGTGCGAGGCCAATCTTTCATGGCGGAACCGGCAAAGCTGTCATGGTACTCTGACCGGTGCTTTCCCGAATCGGGCAAAGGCAACCGGTAGATGCGACGGCGCGTCCCGAGCGATCCAATGCCACAACGAGACAATTGACATCATAAAGTGGCGGATTATCATGGGAACTACACCGAGCTCCTCGCGGGCGAGGACGTCGTTCCGCGGAAGCTCAGCCATCCGCGAACGGGAGGTTCTCATGAACGCAGCGCTGCGCAACGCAAGCCGTGCGGTCCTGCTCGCCCTGTCCGCCGGTCTCACCGCCTGCGCGGAGGCGGGCGGGCCACTGGCCCCGGAGCCCGAGCAGCCGCGCCTGCTGCTGGCAAACTCCAGCGAGACGCTGGCGACGGGGCTGAACCTGAGCAACGGGTCATCGGTGTCGTGGAACGTGTCGATGCCCGCGTCGGGGACCATCCGGCTGAGCCTCGATGCACGCATCAACTGGAGCAGCACGGCGGGGAACAGCACCATCTTCGAGATCAAGGTGAACGGCACGCCGGTGACCGCCACCCACCTGTACAACAAGAGCTCCAGCTACACCTATCCCAACCGCGGCGGCACGGAGAGCTACTACGCCAACCGCGGCAGCGCCTGGGGGCAGGCCACTTCGTACTGGGGACTGTTCTGGAGCCCCGACTTCACGGCCAACAACACGTCCAGCGACTACTACTACGTGCAGGGCGGCAACGCCTACACCTTCGTATTCACCATCAGCGGCCTGGTGAACTACGGCCAGGTGAACACCATCCAGCTGGTGAACCAGGGCGGCTGGGTGCAGACCGCCACCGGCAACTCGCCCACCATCGTCCTGCGCGACGTGATCGTCACCGCCAGCTGATCCTCCGCCCCCAAAACGCAGGCGCGCCGGCCTCCCCGGGCCGGCGCGCCAGC
>DATAAG010000198.1:0-3994 GCA_036260235.1 Longimicrobium sp. | reverse complement strand
GTGAACCCCAACGGCAAGCTGGACCGCAAGGCGCTGCCGGAGCCGGTGTTCGCGTCGGAGGAGGAGAAGTACGTGGCGCCGCGCACCCCCGTGGAGGAGGTGCTGGCGGGGATCTGGGCGGAGGTGCTGGGCGTCGAGCGGGTGGGGGTGCACGACGAGTTCTTCGACCTGGGCGGGCACTCGCTCCTGGCCGTGCGGGCGGTGTCGTTGGTCCGCGAGCTGTTCGGCGTGGAGGTGCCGCTGCGGGCGCTCTTCGAGGGACCCACGGTGGCGGAGGTGGCCGGGCGCGTGGAGGAGATGCGCCGTGCCGGGCTGCCGGTGCTGCCGCCCGTGGTGCCGGTGGAGCGCACGGGGGCGCTGCCGCTGTCGTTCACCCAGCAGCGGCTCTGGTTCCTGGAGCAGCTGGGGAGCCCGGGGAGCGTGTACCACCTCCACAAGTCCCTGCGCCTGCGCGGCGCGCTGGACGTGGACGCGCTGGTGCGGGCACTGGACGGGGTCGTGGCCCGCCACGAGGCACTGCGCACCACGTTCGCGCAGGTGGACGGCGTCCCCGGGCAGCGGATCGCGCCGGCGGCGGCGAGCCGATTCCACCTGGTCGAGCACGACCTCGGCGGGCGGGCGGACGCGGAGGCGGAGCTCGGCCGGCTGATCGCCGGGGAGGCGCATGCGCCCTTCGATCTCGAGCGGGGGCCGCTCGTCCGCGGCCGGCTCATCCGGCTGGCGGCGGACGATCACGTGCTGCTCCTGGCGATGCACCACCTCGTCAGCGACGGCTGGTCGATGGGGGTGCTCTTCGACGATCTCTCCGCGCTCTACGCCGCCCATCGTGAGGGGAGGGAGGCGCACCTTCCCGAGCTGCCGGTCCAGTACGCCGACTACGCGGTCTGGCAGCGCCGGTGGGTCGAGGGCGACGTCCTCCGGGAGCAGGCGGACTACTGGACACAGACGCTGGCGGGCGCACCGGAGCTGCTGGAGCTGCCCACCGACCGCCCGCGGCCGGCGCAGGTGGACCATGCGGGAGCGCTGCTCGGGGTGGAGCTGGACGAGGCGCTCACGGCGGGGCTGAAGGAGCTGGCGCGGCGGCACGGCACCACGCTGTACATGACGCTCGTGGCCGGGTGGGCCGTGGTGCTGAGCCGGCTCTCGGGGCAGGACGACGTGGTGATCGGCACGCCGACGGCAGGCCGCGGACGGCGCGAGATCGAGGGGCTGATCGGCTGCTTCGTGAACACCCTGGCGCTGCGCCTGGAGCTGTCGGGGGCGCCCACGGTGGCGGAGCTGCTGGGACGGGTGAAGGAGCGGGCGCTCGCGGCGCAGCACCACCAGGACATCCCCTTCGAGCAGGTGGTTGAGCTGGTCGACCCGGTGCGCAGCCTGTCGCACCACCCGCTCTTCCAGGTGGTGATCGCGTGGCAGAACCTGGCCCGGGGGGACGGCAACACCCTGTGGCTCCCGGGGCTGGAAGCGGGCGTGGGTGTGGAGTCCTCGCACGTGGATGCGAAGGTCGATCTCTGGCTCGGGTTGTGGGAGGCGGACGACCGGATCCTGGGAAGCGTCAAGTACGCGACGGCGCTCTTCGAGCGGGCGACGGTGGAGCGCCACCTGGGTTACCTGCGCCGGGTGCTGGAGGCGTTCGTCGCCGACGGCCTGCAGGCCGTGGACGCGCTCCCGCTGTTGCCCGAGGCGGAGCGGCGCCTGGTGCTCGAGGAGTGGAACCGCACGGAGGCCGGATATCCGCGCGGGCTGTGCATCCACGAGCTGTTCGAGGCGCAGGTGCGGCACACGCCGGACGCGGTGGCCCTGATCTCCGGAGACCTCTCGCTGACGTACGCGGAGCTGAACGCCCGCGCCAACCGGCTCGCGCGGCGGCTGGCCGCGCTCGGCGCCGCCCCCGAGACGATCGTGGCGCTGGCCCTGGAGCGGTCGGTGGAGATGGTGGTCGCGCTGCTCGCCGTCAACAAGGCCGGCGCCGCCTTCCTCCCGGTCGACCCGGCCTACCCCGCCGAGCGCCGGCGCTGGATGCTGGAGCGTTCCGCCACCCGCCTCGTCCTCACCACCTCGGTGCTCGCCGCCGATCTCCCGGAGACGCGGGCGACCGTCGTCGCGCTCGACCGGGTCGCGGCGGAGGTCGAGGGCGAGGACGACGGCGATCTTTCGGTCGACGTGGATGTCGAGAACGCCGCCTACGTGATCTTCACCTCCGGATCGACCGGGCGGCCGAAGGGCGTCGTGGTTCCGCACCGGGGGATCGGGAACCTGGCGGCGGCGCAGCGCGAGGCGTTCGGCGTGGAGCCGGGCGGGCGCGTGCTGCAGTTCGCCTCCTTCTCCTTCGACGCGGCGGTGGCCGAGGTGGCGCACGCGCTGCTCAGCGGCGCCGCGCTGGTGATGGCGCGCCCCGGGCAGGCCGGCCCCGAGCTGCTGGCGCTGATGCGCGACAGGGCGGTCACCGTCGCCACGCTGCCCCCCTCGCTCCTCGCCACTCTCCCGGCGGACGGGCTGCCCGCGCTGCGGACGATCGTCTCCGCCGGCGAGGCGGTTTCCGCCGACGTGGTGGCGCGCTGGGGCGAGGGGCGGCGCTTCGTGAACGCCTACGGACCGACCGAGACCACCGTCTGCGCGACGGTGTCGATCGACCCCTCCACCAGCGGACGTCCACCGATCGGAAGCCCGATCGCGAACGTGCGCGCCTACGTACTCGACGCGCGGATGCAGCCGGTGCCCGTCGGCGTCCCGGGTGAGCTGTACGTGGGCGGCGTGGGCGTGGTGCGCGGCTACCTCGGCCAGCCGGGGCAGACGGCGGAGCGCTTCGTCCCCGATCCGTTCGGTGGCGAGCCGGGGGCACGCCTGTATGGGACGGGGGACCTGGGGCGGTGGCGTCCGGATGGGACGATCGAGTTCCTTGGACGCAGCGACTTCCAGGTGAAGATCCGCGGCTTCCGCGTGGAGCCGGGCGAGATCGAGGCGCGGCTGCGCGAGCACCCCGCGGTACGCGAGGCGGCGGTGGTGGCGCGCGAAGACGAGCCGGGCGAGAAGCGGCTGGTGGCGTACTGGGCAGGCGAGCAGGGCGTCGACGTGGAGGCGCTCCGCGCGCACCTGGGCCAGCGGCTGCCGGAGCACATGGTGCCCGCGGCGTACGTCCACCTGGATGCGCTGCCGCTCACGCCCAACGGGAAGCTGGACCGCAAGGCGCTGCCGTCGCCCGACGGCGAGGCGTTCGTGCGGCACGGCTACGAGGCGCCGGTGGGCGAGGTGGAGCAGGCGCTGGCCGAGGTCTGGAGCGAGGTGCTGGGCGTGGAGCGGGTGGGCCGCCGCGACGACTTCTTCGAGCTGGGCGGCCACTCGCTGCTCGCCCTGCAGATGGCCTCGCACGTCCAGCAGGTGCTGGACTTGGAGGTGGAGCCGGGGAAGGTGTTCGAGTGCCCGGTGCTGAAGGATCTGGCGGAGGTGCTGGCCGCGGCCGGGCGTGCGGAGCTGCCGCCGATCGAGCGGGTGGACCGCGGCGGGCGCCTGCCGCTCTCCTTTGCGCAGCAGCGCCTCTGGTTCCTGGAGCAGATGGGCGGCCTGGGGAGCGCGTACCACGCGGCGCAGCGGCTGCGGCTGCGCGGCGCGCTGGACCGGGCGGCGCTGGCGCGCGCGCTGGACGGGATCGTGGCCCGCCACGAGGCCCTGCGCACCACCTTCACGGAGGTGGACGGGGCCCCGGAGCAGCGCATCGCCCCCGCGGAGGTGGGATTCCACCTGGTGGAGCTCGACCTGGCGGGCCGCCCGGACGCGGAGCTGCAGCGCGTGATGGCGGAGGAGGCGCGCGCGCCCTTCGACCTGCGGCGGGGCCCCCTCATCCGCGGCCGCCTGGTCCGCCTGGCGGACGACGACCACGTGCTGCTGCTGACCATGCACCACATCGTCAGCGACGGGTGGTCCATGGGCGTGCTCTTCGACGAGCTCTCGGCGCTGTACGCCGCCCATCGCGAGGGCAGGGACGCGCAGCTCGCCG
>DATAAG010000197.1:0-2260 GCA_036260235.1 Longimicrobium sp. | reverse complement strand
CGGCGAGCTGCGCGTCCCTGCCCTCGCGATGGGCGGCGTACAGCGCCGAGAGCTCGTCGAAGAGCACGCCCATGGACCACCCGTCGCTGACGATGTGGTGCATGGTCAGCAGCAGCACGTGGTCGTCGTCCGCCAGGCGGATGAGCCGGCCGCGGACGAGGGGCCCGCGCCGCAGGTCGAAGGGCGCGCGCGCCTCCTCCGCCATCACGCGCTGCAGCTCCGCGTCCGGGCGGCCCGCCAGGTCGTGCTCCACCAGGTGGAATCCCACCTCCGCGGGGGCGATGCGCTGCTCCGGGGTCCCGTCCACCTCCGCGAAGGTGGTGCGCAGGGCCTCGTGGCGGGCCACGATGCCGTCCAGCGCGCGCCGCAGCGCGGCGCGGTCCAGCGCGCCGCGCAGCCGCAGGCGCGTGGGGACGTGGTAGGTGCCGCCCAGGTTGCCCAGCTGCTCCAGGAACCACAGCCGCTGCTGGGCAAAGGACAGCGGCAGCCGGTCCCCGCGCGAGGCGGGCTGGATGGGCGGAAGCTCCGCCCGCGCGGCCGTCTCCAGCCCCCGCGCGAAGTCCTGGAGGACGGGCCGGGTAAAGACCTGGCCCAGCTCCGCCTCCACCGCCAGCACCTGCCGCACGCGCGAGATCACCTGCACGGCCAGGAGGGAGTGTCCCCCCAGCTCGAAGAAGTTGTCCCGGCGGCCCACCCGCTCGATACGCAGCACCTCGGACCAGATCCCCGCCAGCACCTCTTCCACCGGCGTGCGCGGTGCCACGTAGCGCTCTTCCGCCGAGCCCAGCTCCGGCGCGGGGAGCGCCTTGACGTCCAGCTTCCCGTTCGGCGTCACCGGCAAGCGCTCCAAACCCACGAACGCGGCCGGCACCATGTACTCCGGAAGGCTTCGACGCAGGTGCTCGCGCAGTTCCTCCGCGTCCACGCCGCCCACCACGTAGGCCACCAGCCGCGCCTCGCCGGGCGCGTCCCCGCGCACGATGACGCGCGCCTCGCGCACGCCGGCGTGGGCCGACAGCACGCTCTCGACCTCGCCCGGCTCGATGCGGAACCCGCGGATCTTCACCTGCGCGTCCAGGCGGCCCAGGAACTCCAGCACGCCGTCCGCCGTCCAGCGCAGGCGGTCGCCCGTGCGGTACATTCGCGCGCCCGGCTCGGCGGTGAAGGGATCGGGGACGAAACGCTCCGCCGTGAGCGCGGGCCGGTCCAGGTAGCCGCGCACCACCCCGTCGCCGCCCACCCAGGCCTCGCCGGGAACGCCGATCGGCACCGGCTGGAGGGCGGAGTCCAGGAGGTAGATGCGCTGGTTGCCGGTCGGGCGGCCCACGGAGACCGTGAGCGCGTCCTCATCCAGGTGCTCCACCGCCTCCCACGAGCACCAGGCCGTCGTCTCCGTGGGCCCGTACATGTGCAGCAGCCGCTTCGGCTTCCCGGACGCCAGCACCCGCCGCACGCTCTCCGCGTCCGCCGCCTGGCCGCCGAACAGCACCTCGCGCAGGGGGGCGAAGATGTCGGGCTGCTCGCGCGAGAGCTGGTTCAGCAGCGCCGTGGTCTGGTAGAGCGTGGTGATCCCGTTCCCGCGAAGGAACTCGCGCAGCGCCCGCGGGGACAGGAGGACGTCGCGGCCGATTCCGACGAGCGTGGCGCCGTTCAGAAGCGCGCCCCACGCCTCGAAGGTCAGCGCGTCGAAGCTGGCGTTGGACGCCTGTGCCACCCGGTCGCCCGGCGCGAAGCGCACGTAGTCCGTCTCGCACACCAGCTGGACGACGTGGCGGTGCGCGACCATGACGCCCTTCGGCTTCCCCGTGCTCCCGCTGGTGTAGACGATGTAGGCCAGGTTCTCGGGCGACGCGCCGCTCCGGGGCGGATCGTCCGGCTCCGCCGCCAGCGCGTCGGCGAGGACGTCCAGATCGACGACGGCGGCGTGGGGCGCTTCCAGGTCGGAGGCGAGGCCCCCCCTGGCGACGAGGACGGAGGCGCCCGCGTCCGCCAGCATCAGCGCCAGCCGCTCGGGCGGATAGGCGGGATCGAGCGGCACGTAGCAGCCGCCCGCCTTCAGCACGGCAAGGAGCGCGACGATCAGCTCCGCGCTCCGCTCCAGCAGCACGCCCACGCGCGTTTCGGGTCCCACACCCCGCCGGACGAGGTGGTGCGCCAGCCGGTTGGCGCGCGCGGCCAGCTCCTGGTACGTCAGCTCCGCTCCGCCCCAGACCAGCGCCACGGCGCCGGGCCGCTCCCGCACCTGCGCCTCGAAGAGCTC
>DATAAG010000196.1:0-4183 GCA_036260235.1 Longimicrobium sp. | reverse complement strand
ACCGCCACGCGCAGCGAGCAGCGCATCGAGGACGCCCCGGTGCGCGTGGAGGTGCTGGCGCGCGAGGAGGTGGAGGAGAAGATGATGATGACGCCCGGCGACGTGGCGATGATGCTCAACGAGACCGCCGGGCTGCGCGTGCAGACCACCTCGCCGGCCCTCGGGGGCGCCGGCGTGCGGGTGCAGGGGCTGCGCGGCCGCTACACGCAGGTGCTTTCCGACGGGCTGCCGCTGTACGGCGGGCAGAGCGGCTCGCTGGGCCTGCTGCAGATCCCGCCGATGGACCTGGGGCAGGTGGAGGTGATCAAGGGCGCCGCCTCCGCGCTCTACGGCGCCTCCGCGCTCGGTGGCGTCATCAACCTGGTCTCCCGCCGGCCGGAGGGCGAGCGCGAGCTGCTGCTGAACGCCGGGACGCTGGGCGGCGCGGACGGCGTGCTCTGGCTTTCCGGCGTGCTGGGCGGCGGCTGGGGATACACCTTCCTGGGCGGCGCGCACGGGCAGCGGCGCCAGGACGTGGACGGCGACCGCTGGGCGGACCTCCCCTCGTACGCGCGCGGCGTGGTGCGCCCGCGGCTCTTCTGGGACGGCGGCGAGGGTCGCTCCCTCTTCGTGACCGCCGGCGGGACGGCGGAGGACCGCAACGGCGGCGGCGAGCTGCGGAACGGCGAGCACCGGCGCGAGGAGCTGAAGACGCGCCGCCGCGACGCGGGGCTGGTGGGGCGCTGGATGACCTCCGGCGGCACCCTGCTGCACCTGCGCGCGTCGGGAATGCTGCAGCGGCACGACCACACCTTCGGCGCCGTGCGCGAGCGCGACCGCCACACCACCTGGTTCGCCGAGGGCTCCGCGGCGCGGACGATCGGCGCGCACACGCTGGTGGCCGGCGCCGCCTTCCAGCGCGAGAACTACCGCGCCTTCGACGTGCCGGGGTTCGACTACGACTTCACCATCCCCTCCGTCTTCGCGCAGGACGACTGGCGCGCGGCGGAGTGGCTGGCCCTCACCGCCAGCGGGCGGGTGGACTGGCACGACGAGTACGGCACCTTCTTCAGCCCGCGCCTCTCCGCCCTCCTGCGCCCGGCGGAGGGATGGACGGTCCGCGCCTCCGCCGGCGCCGGCTACTACGCGCCGACCCCGTTCACCGAGGAGACGGAGGCGATCGGGCTCACGCCCCTGCGGCCCCTGACGGGACTGCGCGCGGAGCGGGCGCGCGGCGCGTCGCTGGACGTGGGCCGCACGCTCGGCGACTGGGAGCTGAACGCGTCCGTCTTCGGATCCGTGATCGACGACGCCATCCAGCTGGTGCCGCTGATCGATGCGGCGAACGCCGTGATGCTGGCCAACGTGCCGGGCGAGACCCGCACCTGGGGGACGGAGGCGCTGGCGCGCTACCACGCGGGCCCGTGGCACGTGACCGCGACCCACACCTGGACCCGCGCCCGCGAGCCCGATCCGCGGACCGGCGGCCGCCGCGAGGTGCCGCTGACGCCGCGGCACCAGGCGGGCGTCGTGGGGATGTGGGAGGCGGAGGGCCGCGGCCGCGTGGGGGTGGAGCTGTACTACACGGGCCTCCAGTCGCTGGACGACAACCCGTACCGCGAGGAGAGCAGGCCGTACCTGATCTTCGGCGTGCTGGCGGAGCGGCGGATCGGCCGGGCCCGCGTGTTCGTGAACGCGGAGAACCTGCTGGACGTGCGGCAGACCCGCTGGCATCCGCTGGTGCTCCCCTTCCGCTCCCCCGAGCTGCGCTGGACCACCGACGCCTGGGCTCCGCTGGAAGGCCGCGCCATCAACGCCGGCGTGCGCCTGGATCTGTAGCGGGTCGACGTTGTCGTTGCAGTTGCCGTTCGTCCGCGAAGGCGGACCGCGCGTCGCCGTTGCGGCGACTCCAGTCGCTGGACGGCGGCCGCAACGGACCATCCAGGCCGCCCCATCCCCCGCCGCGGCCGGCTCGTCACGCGCCGGTGCACCGGCGCAGGGAAGCACGTTAGATTTCGAACGCCCCCGCCGCTCCATTCACCCCATCGGAAGATCCCGCCGTGTCCACCCCTCTCCGGCCAGCCGTGCCGGAGCCATCCGCTGAACCCACCGGGTCCGATGCGCCGGAGCGCCGGCCAGGCGCGCGGTGGCGCTTCGCGCTGCTGCTGGCGGGGGTGTGGACGCTGCTGGCGGTGCTCGCCGCCAGCCAGGACGCGCTGAACCTGGCCTACCGCGGCCAGCCGGTGCCGTGGGGGCCGGTCTACGCAATCTCGCTGCTGGACTGGTACACCTGCGCCGCGTTCACCCCGCTGGTGCTCTGGCTGGTGCGACGCTTCCCGTTGCGCGGCCGTGTATGGGCACGGCGGGGCATGCTGTACGCGGCGGCCGCCGCGGCGATGACGGTGCTGAAGTACGCGGCGTACGTGCCGCTGCGGCAGGCCGTCGCGCCCATCCCCGGCTTCACCCTGGCGGGGGTCCTGGCCGACCGCTTCTTCATGGAGTTCGTGGCCTTCGCCTGCGTCATCGGCATCGCGCTGGCGGCGGAGTACTACCGCGGCATGCGCGAGCGCGAGGTGCGGGCGTCGCAGCTGGAGGCGCGCCTGGCGCAGGCGCAGCTGGACGCGCTGCGGGCGCAGCTCCGCCCGCACTTCCTCTTCAACACCATGAACGCCGTCTCCACGCTCATGCACCGCGACGTGGAGGCGGCGGACGAGATGCTGGCGCAGCTGTGCGACCTGCTGCGCGAGACGCTGGACGCGGACGGGGTGCAGCAGGTGCCCCTGCGCGACGAGCTGCGCGTGCTGGACCGCTACCTGGACATCATGCGGCTGCGCTTCTCCGACCGGCTGACGGTGGACGTGCGCGTGCACCCCGACGTGCTGGACGAGCCGGTGCCGCACTTCATCCTGCAGCCGCTGGCGGAGAACGCCATCGAGCACGGCATCGCCCGCGACCCGCGCGCCGGGCGAATCGTGGTGGCGGCGGAGCGCGCGGCCGGCGGGCTGCGCCTTACCGTGACGGACGACGGGCCCGGCCCGGCGGGCGGGACGGCCGCGGTGCGCGAAGGGATCGGCCTCTCCAACACGCGCGAGCGGCTGCGGCAGCTCTACGGCCCCGCGGCCACGCTGCGGCTGCGCGCCTCCCCCGCCGGCACGGAGGTGGAGCTGACGATCCCGTCCGCCGCACCGCGGCTGTCGGTGGCGGTGGCGGGATGAGCGTGCGCGCGCTGATCGCGGACGACGAGCCGCTGGCCCGGGAGCGGGTGCGCACCTTCCTGGCCGCCTTCCCGGAGATCGAAGTGGTGCGCGAGTGCGGCGACGGGGTGGAGGCCTCCGCCGCCATCCGCGAGCTGCGGCCGGAGCTGGTCTTCCTGGACGTGCAGATGCCGGGGCTGGACGGGTTCGCCGTGCTGGAGGCGGTGGAGGCGGAGGCGGCGCCCGCGGTGATCTTCGTGACCGCGCACGAGGCGTACGCCGTCCGCGCCTTCGACGTGCACGCGGCGGACTACCTGCTCAAGCCGTTCACGCGCGCCCGCTTCGTCCGCGCGGTGGAGCGCGTGCTGGCGCGGGGCGCGGACGCGCGGGCGGCGGCGCGGCAGGTGGCGGAGTTGCTGGGCCACCTGCGCGCCCGCGTCCCCGACGAGCGCATCGCCGTGCGCACGGGCGAGGCCGTGGAGTTCCTGCGGACGGCGGAGATCGACTGGGTGGAGGCGGAGGGGAACTACGTGCGCCTGCACGCCTCCGGCGCCTCCCACCTGCTGCGCGAGCCGCTGCACCGGCTGGAGGCGCGCCTGGACCCCCGCCGCTTCGTGCGCGTGCACCGCTCCGCCATCGTGAACCTGGACCGGGTGCGGCGCCTGGAGCCGTGGTTCCACGGCGAGTTCGAGGTGGTGCTGGAAGACGGCACCCGCCTGCGCTCCAGCCGCACCTACAGCGGCCGCCTCCGCGATCTCATCCGCTGATCGATGCCGGGCACCGCGCCCGGCGGTTGAAACCGCTGCTGCAAAGTCACGAAGTCCGCCTGCGCGGACTGGGTCTTCCGATCCTGGCGTTGTTTTCCTGAGGGAGCGCCGCGCGGTACCGGCCCGTTCTCCAATTCCGGGGCGCGACCGAAGGATCTACTTTCCCGCGCCGGGAGAACACCGCAGCGCGAGGGCCCGGCCCGCACGAGCAGTTGAAGCCCCGTTCGCCGACGCGTCAGCGGC
>DATAAG010000195.1:0-6522 GCA_036260235.1 Longimicrobium sp. | reverse complement strand
TGGTGCCCACGTTCATCGAGTCGCTGCACGCCCTGCCGCGGCTCCCCAACGGCAAGGTGGACCGCGGCGCCCTTCCCGCGCCGCGCATCGACGCGGAGCGCGCGTACACGGCGCCGCGCACGCCGGTGGAGGACGCCGTCTGCCGCATCTGGGCGGAGGTGCTGGGCGTGGACCGCGTCGGCGTGGAGGACGACTTCTTCGAGCTGGGCGGCCACTCGCTGCGCGCCACGCAGGTGGTCTCCCGCCTGCGCCAGGCGTTCGGCGTGCAGCTGGCGCCGTTCATCGTCTTCGAGGTGCGCACCCCGGCGGAGCTGGCGCGCGCGGTGGAGCGCGGCGGCGCGGACGCGGACGGCATCCCGCCGCTGGAGCGCGCGGACCGCGGCCAGCCGATCCCGCTCTCCGCCTCGCAGAAGGCCATCTGGTTCTTCCAGGAGCTCTCGCCGGGGATGCGGTCGTACAACTTCCAGGCGGCCATCCGCTTCCGCGGCCGGCTGGAGGTCCCCGCGCTGGAGCGCGCGCTGACCGAGATCGTGCGGCGCCACGAGATCTTCCGCACCGTCTTTCGCGCCGTGGACGGCGAGCCCCGGCAGCTGGTGCAGGAGCCGTGGGCCGTCACCCTCCCCGTCACCGACCTGCGCGGCGTCGCGGAGGAGGCGCGGGAGAAGGAGCTGGAGCGCATCCTCCGCGACGAGTTCCTCAAGCCGTTCTTCCTGGGGCAGCTGCCCCTGATCCGCTGGACCCTGTATCGGACGGCGGACGACGAGCACGTGCTGGCGGCGGTGGAGCACCACTTCGTCCACGACGGGTGGAGCTTCGGCGTCTTCCTGCGCGAGCTGGCGGCGCTGTACTCCGCCTTCGCGCAGGGGCAGCCCTCGCCGCTGGAGCCGCTGGAGCTGCAGTTCGCCGACTACGCCGTCTGGCAGCGGAAGTGGATGCAGTCGGCGGAGGCCGCGCGGCAGCTGGACTACTGGAAGCGCAAGCTGGCGGGGCTGCCCCCCGTCCTCGAACTGCCGACCGACCATCCCCGTCCCGCGGAGATGAGCTTCCGCGGCCGCTCGCTGCGCTACCGGTTGCCGCCCGAGCTGGCGGTCGCGGCGCAGGAGTTCAGCCGCAGCCACGGCGTCACCCTCTACGTGACGCTGATGGCGGCGTACCAGGCGCTGCTGCACCGCTACACCGGGGCGACCGACTTCGCCGTGGGCGGGGGCGTGGCCAACCGCAACGACCGGGCGGCGGAGCAGGTGATCGGGATGATCGTCAACACCGTCGCGCTGCGGGCCGACGTGTCGGGCGACCCCACAGGCGAGGAGCTGCTGCGCCGGGTGCGCGACGTGACCTTCGAGGCGTACGCGCACCGCGAGATCCCCTTCGGCGAGGTGGTGGAGGCGGTGCAGCCGTCGCGCCGGCTGAGCCACCTGCCCATCTACCAGACCGCGTTCTCCTTCCACGACGCGCCGTATCCCCCGTTCAGCCTTCCGGGGGCGCGGATGGAGGTCACGGAGGCGCTCAGCAACGAGTCCGCCAAGTTCGACCTGCAGGTGATCGTCATCCCCCGCGGCAGCCAGCAGGCCGGCGCGGACGACCAGGTGACGATGATCTGGGAGTACGCCACGGACCTCTTCGAGCGCGACACGGTGGTGCGGATGGAGGAGCACTGGCGCTCCCTCCTCCGCGCGATGCTCGCCGATCCCTCCCTTCGCGTCTCGGAGCTGCCGATGCTGGCGCCGGAGGAGCGGGAGACGGTGGTGCAGGGATGGAACCGCACCGCGCGCCTCTACCGCGCGGACCAGCCGGTGCACCGGCTGGTGGCGGCGCAGGCGGCCCGGGCGCCGGACTCGCCCGCCGTCGCCGGCCCGGACGGGGCGCTGACCTACGCGCAGCTGGACGCGGCGGCCAACCGCATCGCGAACGCCCTGCGGAGGCGGGGCGTGGCGCGCGGGCGGCCGGTGGCGGTGTGCATGGAGCGCTCGCCGGAACTGGCGGCGGCGCTGCTGGGGGTGTGGAAGGCCGGCGGCGCCTACGTGCCGATCGACCCGGCGTACCCGGACGAGCGCATCCGCTTCATGCTGGAGGACACGGGCGCCCCCGTGGTGGCCGCGCAGGAGCGGCTGGCCGCGCGGCTGGCGGCGTTCGGCGTCCCCGTGCTGGCCGTCGGCCCCGGCGCCTCGCTGGCGGAGGCGGCGGAGGACACGGACCCGGGGATCGGCGTCGGCCCGTCGGACCTGGCGTACGCCATCTACACCTCCGGCTCCACCGGCCGCCCCAAGGGAGTGATGGTGGAGCACGGGGCGCTGGCCAACCTCGTCGGCTGGCACCGCGAGGTCTTCCGCGTCGGCCCCGCGGACCGCGCGACGCTGATCGCGGGCGTGGGCTTCGACGCCAGCACCTGGGAGCTGTGGCCGTACCTGGCCTCCGGCGCCAGCCTGCGCGTGGTGCCGGAGGATCTGCGCGCGGACCCCGCGCGGCTGCGGGAGTGGATGGCGGGGGAGGAGGTCACCGTCGCCTTCCTGCCGACGCCGGTGGCGGAGGCGGTGCTGCCGCTGGAGTGGCCGGCGGACGGCGCGCTGCGGGTGCTGCTGGCCGGCGGGGACCGCCTGCGCTCGCGCCCGTCCCCGTCGCTCCCCTTCGCCCTGGTCAACAACTACGGCCCCACGGAGAACACCGTCGTCGCCACCTCCGGCACCGTGGCCGCGGAGGGCGCGGGCTTCCCGTCCATCGGCCGGCCGATCGGCAACACGGCGGCGTACGTGCTGGACGGATACGGCAACCCCGTCCCCGCGGGCGTCCCCGGCGAGCTGTTCGTGGGCGGCGCGCAGGTGGCGCGCGGCTACCTGCGCCGCCCGGCGATGACGGCGGAGCGCTTTCTCCCAGACCCGTTCTCGCGGACTCCGGGCGCGCGGATGTACGCCACCGGCGACCGCGTGCGCTGGACGGCGGAGGGGGAGATCGACTTCCTGGGCCGCACCGACTTCCAGGTGAAGGTGCGCGGCTTCCGCATCGAGCCCGGCGAGGTCGAGGCGGCGCTGCGCACGCACCCCGGCGTGGCCGACGCGGTGTGCGTGGCCCGCGCGGACGAGGGCGGCGAGACGCGCCTGTTCGGCTACGTGGTCGCGGATACGAACGACGCCGCGCTCCCGGAGTCGATCCGCGCGCACCTGAAGGAGCGGCTCCCCGACTACATGGTCCCCGCGGCCACGGTGGTGCTGGACGCCTTCCCGCTGACGCCCAACGGCAAGGTGGACGCGGCCGCGCTCCCGGTGCCCCAGGTGGCGCAGGCGGAGCGGGGCTACGTGGCGCCGCGCAACGAGACGGAGCGGGTGATGGCGGAGATCTGGGCGGAGATGCTGCGCGTGGAGCGGGTGGGCGTGCACGACGACTTCTTCGCCCTGGGCGGCCACTCGCTGCTGGTGACGCAGGTGCTGCGGCGCGCGCGCGAGGTGCTGGGCCTGACCGCGCCGGTCGCCGCGCTCTTCCAGCATCCCACCATCGCGGAGCTGGCGACGGTGCTCGCGCCGGCGCCCGCGGTGAGCAAGATCCGGCGGATCGCGCGGGCGGAGGCGTGATGGAGTGATGGAGTGATGGAGTGATGGAGTGATGGAGTGATGGAGTGATGGAGTGATGGAGTGATGGAGTGATGGAGTGATGGAGTGATGGCGTTCACGTACGGAGCAGTCTCCCCTCTCCCGCGCAGTTTGCGGGAGAGGGGCCGGGGGTGAGGGGTCCGCGCGAAGCTCGACGCTGTTTCTGCTGTCCGCCAGGGCGGACGGCGTGTTGTTGTTGCGGCGATTTCATCGATCGCTTTCCGGCGGTGGCTGGCCGGGTGGCATGGTGAGGAGTGAGCGGGTGAAGAAGGGTTCACGTGCCCGGTAGTTCGCCAGGCACTCGGTACTGGGCACTGGGCACTAGGTACTTCAGTTCCTCATGCAGCAGACGATCAGCCTCCCCGACATCCCGGTGCACGGCGCGAACGTGTTCCCGCAGTCGTTCGCGCAGCAGCGCCTCTGGTTCATGGACCAGATGGAGCCGGGGCATGCCTACTACAACGCCGCCGTCACCATCACCCTGCAGGGGCTGCTGGACGTCGACGCGCTGCGCCGCACGCTCGCGGAGATCGTCCGCCGGCACGAGGCGCTGCGCACCGTGTTCGCCGCGGTGGACGGGACCCCGGTGCAGATCGTCCGGCCGCCCGCCGGAGTGGAGCTTCCCCTGGCCGACCTCTCGTCCCTCGACGCGGAGGCGCGGGCGGCGGAGGCGGAGCGGCTGGCGCGGGAAGAGGCGGCGGGGCCGTTCGACCTGGCGCGGGGGCCGCTCTTCCGGCCCCGCCTGCTCCGGCTGGCGGAAGACGAGCACGTCCTGATCCTCTGCCTGCACCACATCGTGGGCGACGGGTGGAGCCTGGGCGTGATCTTCGGCGAGCTGTGCGAACTGTACGGCGCCTTCTCGCGGGGCGAGCCGTCGCCGCTGCCGGAGCTGGAGGCGCAGTACGCGGACTTCGCCGTCTGGCAGCGCGAGCAGCTGGAGGGCGACGCGCTGCGCGCCCAGCTGGAGTGGTGGACCCGCGCCCTGGCCGGCGCCCCCGCCCCCGTCACCCTTCCCGCCGACCGCGCGCGGCCGCCCCGGCCCAGCTACAAGGGCGCCGTGCACGTCTTTCGCCTGCCGCGCGGGCTGGACGACCAGCTGCGGGCGCTGTCGCGGGCGGAAAGCGCCACCCTCTTCATGACGCTGCTGGCGGGGTGGCAGGCGCTGCTGCACCGCTGCACGGGACAGGACGACCTGGTGGTCGGCACGCCGATCGCCAACCGCACCGAGGCGGAGCTGGAGCCGCTGATCGGCTTCTTCGTCAACATGCTGGCGCTGCGGGCGGACCTGGGCGACGACCCGTCGTTCCGCACCCTGCTGGGACGCGTCCGGCAGACGACGCTGGGGGCGTTCGCGCACCAGGACCTTCCCTTCGAGAAGCTGGTGGAGGAGCTGGCGCCGGAGCGCTCGCTGGACCGGCAGCCGCTGTTCGGCGTCGTCTTCGCCCTGCAGACGGCGCCCTGGCCGCCGCTGCAGATGCCCGGGCTGCGGCTGCGGATGGACCCGATCGACCCCGGCACCGCGCGCTACGACCTCACCTTCACCCTGCGCGAGGACGCCGACGGCATCGGCGGGCGGATGGAGTACGCGGCCGACCTCTTCGACGAAGTCAGCGTGCGCCGCCTCGCTCGCCACTACGTCCGCTTGCTTGAGGCTGTCGCATCGGACCCGGATGCCCGCGTCGGCACGCTGCCCCTCGCGGACGTCGAGGAAGTGCGCGCGGCGGTGGAACTGTGGAACGCCACGGCGCGCCCCTATCCGCGCGACGCCTCCATCCCCGCGCTCTTCGCCGAACAGGTCCGTAACGCGCCGGAATCCGTCGCGGTGGTCCATGGGGATGAGCGCGTCACCTACGCGCAGCTGGACGCGCGGGCGGAGCGGCTCGCGCGGCGGCTGCGGGCGGCGGGCGCGGGGCCGGGGACGCGCGTGGGCGTCTGCACGATGCGGGGGATCGGGATGGCGGCGGCGTGGCTGGCGGTGCTGCGGACCGGCGCCGCGTACATGCCGCTGCCCCCCACCCTTCCCCCCGAGCGGCTGGCGTGGATGCTGGCGGACGCGGAGGCACGGCTGGTGGTGGCGGACGCGGAGTCCGCGGACGCCGTCGCCAACGAGGGGATCACGATCCTTTTCGCGGACGGCGCGGACGCGGCGGACCGGGATCGCCCTCTCTCCGCTGACGTGGGGGCGGAGGACGCCGCCTACGTCGTCTACACCTCCGGGTCCACCGGCCGGCCCAAGGGGACCGAGGTGACGCACCGCGGCATCGTCCGCCTGGTGTGCGGGGCGGACTACGCGCAGCTGGGCCCGGACGACCGCGTGGCCCAGCTGGCGAACCCCGGCTTCGACACGGCGGCGTGGGAGGTGTGGGGGGCGCTGCTGAACGGCGGCACGCTCGTCTTCCATCCCCTGCAGTCGCCTACGGTGGAAGAGATGGCCGCCATGCTCCGCGCCGCGGGGATCACCTCGCTCTGGCTGACCAGCGGCCTCTTTCACCAGGTGGTGGACGAGCAGCCGGAGGCGCTCGGCGGGCTGCGCCGGCTGCTGGCCGGCGGCGATGTCCTTTCGCCCCCGCACGTCGCGCGCGTGGTGGAGCGGTTTCCGCACCTGCGGCTCATCAACGGCTACGGGCCCACCGAGAACTCCACCTTCACCACCTGCCATCCCATCCGCCCGGAGGACCTGGCGCGCCCGTCCATCCCCGTCGGCCGGCCGATCGCCAACTCGACGGCGTACGTGCTGGACCCGGCGATGCGCCCCGTCCCCGCCGGCGTTCCCGGCGAGCTGTACGCGGGCGGCGACGGCGTGGCCCTCGGCTACCTGCGCCGGCCGCGCCTGACCGCCGAGCGCTTCGTCCCCGACCCGTTCGCGACAGAGCCCGGCGCGCGCCTCTACCGCACGGGCGACCGGGTTCGCTGGACCGAAGTGCGAGAGTGCGAAGGTGCG
>DATAAG010000194.1:0-7741 GCA_036260235.1 Longimicrobium sp. | reverse complement strand
GGCTCCCGCGCGTCGGGGCGCGGTTCACAAACCGGCGGGTTCGCGCGTTCTTGGGCGGTCGTCACCGTTCCATCCACAACACGAAGTCGCGAAATGAACCGCATTGCGCTGCTCGCCTGCGGGGTGCTGCTCCCCGCCACCCTCTCCGCCTGTGACGTCCTGGATCCCGGCGTCTGCACCACCGACGTGCATCCGGCGATCGTCGTGCAGGTGCGCGACGCCGCCACGCAGGCGCCGGCCGCGTCCGGGGCCACCGGCGTGGTCCGTGACGGATCGTTCACCGCCCAGCTGCGGCAGACCCTCCCGGGCGAGAACGCCCTGGAGCTGCGGGGCGCCGAGGAGCGAGCCGGCACGTACACCGTGACCATCGACAAGCCCGGTTACCAGCAGTGGAAGCAGGAGCGCGTCCGCGTGCGCGACGGCAGCTGCCACGTGCAGACGGTCACGCTGCAGGCCAGCCTGGTCCGCGTTCCCTGACGCCTTCGCCCGCGCACGGAGAACCTCCCCTCTCCGCGCGCAGTTCGTGCGGGGAGCGCCGGGGGAGGGGCGATCAAGGACGTCTGCTCCCGTCGCGCGACGGCTGCCTGATTCGTAAGTTTCGGGAACGGCCTCTCCCTCGCGTCCGCCTCTCTGATCCACGTATCATCATCATGATCCACGAACCTCGCACCGCGCGCCGTCGCGGCCCGGGACGCCGTTCGCGCGGTGGAAGGGAGTGCCCGGTCCCGCCCGGGGCCGCGGCGGACCCGAGAAGCACGCCGTAGCCGATGCTGCCGCCAGATGGGTCGCTGGAGATTCGCTGCCCGCGCTGCGGCGGGCGCGCCGCGTTCGACGAGCCGTTCCGGTTCGTCTCCGCGCGCGCTGCGGCGGGCCTGCCGGTGGATGAGGTGAAACGGTGGGGCGGGTGGTACGTGCGCGAGAAGTATCCCTCCCTCGTGCGCTGGAAGGCGCCGCGCGGGCCGCAGCAGTACCTGACCACGGGCTGCGACCGTTCGTCCGGCGGATACCGGATGTGGCACCGCGGGGTGGTGCGCTGCCGGGCGTGCCACCTGGTGGCGGTGCACGTGCTGCGCTGGCCGGGCGACGCGTACTTCCAGTGGAACGTGCGCGGCACGCGGCTGTGGGCGCTGGACGCGAACCACGCGCGCGTCCTTCTGCACTACATCCAGAGCGCCCTGCGCGACCCCGCGCGCTACCCGGGCTACCAGCGTTCGCTGCGGAAGCTGCCCGCCGCGATCCTGGCGGCGCGCAGCCGCGACGTGGTCGCGCGAAAGATCCGCGCGAGCCTGCAGGCCGCCGGGGAAAGCGCCGAGCTTCCCGCGTGATCCGATGACGAGCATCGTCGCCCGCGCCATGGTCGTGGTGCTGATCTGCGCCGTGCTGATGGATCCCTACGGCTGGTACTGGTATGGATCGTACGACGTTGCGTGGTGGGTGTGGTGGAAGCCGGCGATCGGGGTACTGGACCTGGTTCTGCTGGCGCTCGTGGGCCACGCCGCCGCAACGCGGCGGTGGCGCCGCGCGGCGTGGCTGAGCGCGGCCGAGTGCGCGTTCGCCATCGTCGCGGGGCTGTTCATCGCGCACGCCGACCTGGTCCGCAACGCGAGGTGGATCGCGTGGCTTCCCGGCCTGCGGGTGCTTCTGGCGGCGTACGTCGCGACCCTCGTGCTCCGGCTGGTGCTCGCGCTCATGTTGTATCGTGCGGCGAACCCCGGCGGCGCGCGGCGCGGGACGGCATGACCTGCGCCGCCGGCCGTCGCGGCGGATGTTGCCGTGGACGCGCATCGCGCCCTCCCGGCCGGCGTCATTCTCGTGCAGCCACGAGCCGCACTGCGCGCGCGCCGCAGCGGGGGAGCCCATTGCCGCGGCGGGGCGCGCCTGCCACTGACCTGGGGACATGATGGAAACGCTCGCGTCACGGGCCGTTTACGACGACGACGAACTGGGGATGACGAAACGCCTCCCGGTCGTGTCCGGCGTGTTGTTCGGGGTGGGGATGGGTGTGTTTCTCCTGTACGACGCGCTTGCGGACGGCGGCTCGCCCGCCGCAATCGCTGGTGCGCTGTTCTGGGCGGTGGCCAGCGGCGCGGGGTACGGCCTGCTGTTCCCCTGGTTCCTGGGGCGCGCCGCACGGCGGGTGAACGATCAGCTTTATGCCAGCGATCCCAGGCTGGTCCCGCCGCCCGAACCGGACCGGTATCTGTATCGCCTGCCGTGTGGGTGGGTCCGCACGCCCAGCCAGGTTGTGGGAGGCGTGCTGTACCTGGGGCCGGGCGGGCTGCGGTTCGACCCGCATCTCCGCACCCCCGCTCGGCTTCGTGAAAGCCTGGTGATGGAGCCTCTCCAGGAGATCCAGCTGGAACTCGTGCATACGCCCTTGCCTCGCTGGCTCCGGGTATGGGGCCGGCGGACCCTGCCCCGGATCCAGCTGCGCTGGGGCGGCGGCGAGGCGCTGTTCGGGGTGCCGGATGCGACCAGCGTCTTCACGCGCCTGCAGGACCGCGTCACCGCCCTGAAGCAGCATTCGCCCCCTCACCGTGCGTAGACGCCGCGCCCGCGTCTCCGCCAGCGCGCGATGCGGCCGCGCCGCCGGGAACGAGCTGGAGCATGCCGTCACCACCCACGGACCTGGCCCAGCCGCAATCCACCCGGGCAGAATCGAAAGGATTCCGATGACCACGCGATCCCTTCTCGCCGGGCTCGTTGCCTTGGCCGCCGTGCTGCCGGCCACGGCCCGCCCGCAGGCGCCGGGCGAGAGCAGCCGCGCCGCGCCCGCCGCGTTCGCCGACCCGCAGCGCCTGGCGAAGCTGAGCGCCGCCTTCCCGCAGGTCGACAGCCTGATGCAGGCGTTCGCCGCGCGGCAGCGGGTGCCTGGCATCGCCTACGGCATCGTGGTGGACGGGCGGCTGGTGCACGTGGGGACGGCCGGGTACCGCGAGCTTTCGTCGCGTGCGCCGGTGGACACGTCGACGGTGTTCCGCATCGCCTCCATGAGCAAGAGCTTCGCGGCGGCGGCCATCCTTCAGCTGCGCGACGAGGGGCGGCTCTCGCTGGACGATCCCGCCGAGCGCTACGTGCCGGAGCTGGCCGGATTGCGGGATGCCACCAGCGACGCGCCCCGGATCACCATCCGCCACCTGCTCTCCCACTCCGCCGGCTTTCCCGAGGACAACCCGTGGGGCGACCAGCAGCTCGCCGCCACCGACGACGAGCTGTCGGCGATGATGCGCGGGGGCATCCCGTTCTCCACCTCCCCGGGCACCAGCTACGAGTACTCCAACTACGGCTACGCCATCCTGGGCCGCATCGTGGCGAACGTCTCGGGCATGCCGTACGAGCGCTACCTGGCCGAGCGCATCCTGCGGCCCCTGGGGATGACCTCCACCACGCTCGAGCCCGGGGCGGTGCCGCCGCACCGTCTGGCGCACGGGTACCGCCTGGTGGACGGCGAGTGGGTGGAAGAGGCGCAGCTGCCGCACGGCGCGTTCGGCCCCATGGGCGGCATGCTCACCTCCCTGGCCGACCTGGCGCGCTGGGTGGGGCTGATGCTGGACGCGTGGCCGCCGCGCGACGGAGACGAGGCCGGCCCGCTGCGCCGTTCGTCGCTTCGCGAGATGCAGCAGATCGCGCGGTACAGCGGGGCGTCCGTGGTGCGCGACACCGCGGCGGGAACGGTCACGCTGAGCGCGGGCGGATACGGCTACGGGCTGGGGATCCGGCAGACGTGCCTGTTCCGCGCGGTGGTCTCGCACAGCGGCGGGCTGCCGGGCTTCGGCTCGCTGATGCGGTGGCTCCCCGAGCACGGCGTGGGGATCGTGGCCATGGGCAACCTTACCTACACCGGCTGGGGCGGCGTCACCGACCAGGCGCTGCAGGCCCTGGCGCGCACGGGCGGGCTGCAGCCGCGCGTTCCGCAGCCCGCGCCGGTGCTGCTGCGGCGGCAGGAGCAGGTGTCGCGGCTGGTCGTCCGCTGGGACGACGCGCTGGCGGACAGCCTGGCGGCGATGAACCTGTACCGCGACGAGCCGAAGGAGCGCCGCCGGGCCGCCATCGAGCGCATGGTGCAGGAGGCCGGGGGCGAGTGCCGTCCGGACGGCGCCATCCGGGCGGAGAACGCCCTGCGCGGCAGCTGGAAGATGCGGTGCCGCGATTCCGACCTGGGCATCTACATCACCCTTGCACCCACCGAGCCCGCTACGGTCCAGTTCCTGGAGGTGACCCCCCTCGCCCGCGACGAAGACCTGGGAACGGCCGCGGTGTGCCGGTGACCGCCATCGCCTCGTTCTCGCGGAGTGCGGTGCTGGCGTGGAACGACGCGCGGCTGCCTCGTGCGCTCGCTGCACCTGCGGGAAAACAGCTGGCGGCCCTGCGCCGGCACTTCCACATCCGCCCCGTTGATCATGGACGAGAGTAGCGCCCTCGACCCATCCTCCATCCCGGCCGTCGGGGGCGGCTTTCCATCGTTCGGCGGATCCCGGCCGGCGGGAGCGAAGCCGGCGAACTGGGCGGGGAACGTGGAGTTCGGCGCGGAGAGGGTGCACTTCCCCGAATCGGTGGAGCAGGTGCAATCGGTGGTGCGGCGATCACGAAAGGTACGGGCGCTCGGGTGGGGGCATTCGTTCAGCCGGATCGCCGACTGCGCGGGCGACCTGGTGTCGCTGCGGCGGATGAACGGCGTCGTCGGGCTCGACCCGGTTGCATCCACGGTCACCGTCCAGGCCGGGATCAGCTACGGCGAGCTGTCCGCGTACCTGCACGCGAACGGCCACGCGCTGCACAACCTGCCTTCCACGCCCCACGTCTCCGTGGCGGGCGCGTGCGCGACGGCCACGCATGGCTCAGGGCTCGGGAACGGGAACCTCGCCACGGCGGTGTCGGCCATCCAGTTCGTGGACGGGGCCGGCGAGGTGGTCACGCTGGCGCGCGGCAAGGACGGGGACGCGTTCCAGGGCGCCGTGGTCGCGCTCGGCGGCCTGGGCGCGGTGACAGCGCTGACGCTCGACGTACAGCCCGCCTTCGACGTCGCGCAGGCCGTGTACCGGGACCTCGCGATGGGTGAGCTGGAGAACCACTTCCACGCCATCGTCTCCAGCGGCTACAGCGTGAGCCTGTTCACGGACTGGGCAGGCAACAAGGTGAACCAGGTCTGGATCAAGCGCCGCGCCGGGGACGGCGGACCGGCGCCCGGGAGCGATTTTCACGGCGCGCGGCCCGCGACGCGGAACGTGCACCCGGTGGAGGGCCATCCCGCCGAAAACACGACGGAGCAGATGGGGGTTCCCGGGCCGTGGCACGAGCGCCTGCCCCACTTCCGGATGGGCTGCATGCCGAGCATCGGCCGGGAGCTGCACTCCGAGTACTTCGTCCCGCTGGAGCATGGGATCCACGCGATCAGGGCGATGCAGGCGCTACAGGAGCGGCTCGCTCCGCACCTGTTCGTCTCCGAGCTCCGGACGGTGGCCGCGGACGGCCTGTGGATGAGCCCGTGCTACGGCCGGGCGTGCCTGGCCGTGCACACCACCTGGAAGCCGGAGTGGGAGCACGTCATCCGGCTGCTGCCGCTGATGGAGGAAAAGCTCGCGCCGTACGAGGCGGTGCCGCACTGGGGAAAGCTGTTCACCATGCGGCCGGCCGCGCTGCGTTCCCGGTTCGCAAGGCTTCCGGATTTTCGCGCCCTCCTGGCCCGCTACGACCCCGGCGGCAAGTTCCGCAACGATTTCCTGGACCGGTACGTCCATCCCGCCTGAGCCGGCACCACGAGATTCGGAACCGCGCGGTGCACAGTTTGGAAGAGCCATCTGCGGCCGATGCTCGTTTCGTGCTTGATGTTGTTCGTGGTTTTTATGGTAAATACTCGGATCGCTCGCTCTTGATCTCCCTCTACGCCAGCTTTCTGTTTGGCCGTGCTGCGCGCCGTTTTAACTCGTCATATCATCCGCCCACGTAACCTCTCCGTGCATCCACAAAGCCCCGCTCGCGGGGTGGGATTGCCGGCCTGTCCTGACCTGGGTGCGTATGCTACAATCCACCATCCGTGGCCGAACGCCGTGGAGTGCCGTGCCCTTCACCCGCCAATGAACCCCATCGCTCGCCTGAATGCGCCCCGCGGCAGACGCCGGTCATCCGCGCTCGCGCTCCTGATCGCCGGCAGTCTCGCCCTCGCGCTGGCCCAGTCGGCGCCAGCGGCCGTGCAGAACGGCGGCGCACCTGCCGCGGGCGCGGACGGCGGATGCTCTCCGCCGTTCCCCGGCCGCATTCCCGACGAGCTGCGCGCGTTCGTGCTGCCGGGCACCCACGCGCTGTGTGCGGCGGGCGCGGACCTGAACGCCGACGGCCTGGGAGACTGGGTGCTCGTCCTGGAAAAGAACGGGCGGGCGGCCGATCCGGACTGGACCGAAGTGCGGCGGCCCCTGCTGGTGGTGGCGCGCCGGCCCGGCGGTACGCTGCAGGTGGCGGGGCGCAATGACCACGTGGTCCCCTGCGCCGTGTGCGGCGGCATGTTCGTCGATCCGTTCGACGGCGTCGAGGCGGGGTCCGGGAAGTTTACGGTCTACGACCACGCCGGCGTGTCGGCGCGGTGGCAGGAGGAGTACACGTTTCGCTACGTGCGGTCCGCCGGCACCTGGCGGCTCGCCCAGGTGGTCGAGTGGAGCTACGATCCGGCCACGCCCCAGCGGCTGGAGCGGCGGATCTTCGTCGTGGCCGACTTCGGAGACATCGACCTGGCGGATTTTGACCCCCACGGATGGAATCCGGCGTCCACCAGGGATTGACCCGGTTCCTGCTTCGCGGTGGTTGCGCCTGTCAGCGCGCTTCCCGCGTTCCGCACCACTCCGCCGCGGCCTCGCGCGCCTCGCGCAGGTCCTCGCCGAACTCCAGCACCGCTTCGGCCACGAGCGGCTCCATCACCCGCTCCTCGTCTGAAAGAGCTAGGCGTGCTTCGGAACATGAAGAAAGAAACCGTGTGGGCCTTCTGGAGTGACCAGGTAAAGAAGACGTTTGCGTATTATAAATCACGGTAGCGCCACGACTATCCGGTCTGCGCAGTCCGCCCCCACCTGCTTCCCCGTGCATCCACAAAGCCCCGCACTCCGCGCCTTGGCCGAAAAGTGGGACACCGTCCCCGCGGCCGAGCGCGCCAACTTCCAGACCTACGTCACCGAGCTGTGCGATGCACTGGGCGTGGCGCGCCCGCGTCCGCGCGGGTCCGGGTACGAGTTCGAGTATCCCGTCACTACCTTTGATCGGCGGTTAGTGAAGGAGACGACCAACTTCATCGACCTGTACCGGCGCGGGCACTTCATCCTCGAGGCTAAGGACGTGGAGGGCGACCGGTCCGCGGAGCGCGTGCTGGGCGCGGCGTACGGCCAAGCCAAGGGCTACGCGGCCGACGTGAAGGAGGCTCCGCCGCCGTACCTGCTGGTGCTGAACATCGCGCGTACGCTGCTGGTGTGGGACCGCTGGGGCGGCAACTACGGCGGGGTGAACGCGGCGCGGCGCGTCGACCTGCGTACGCTCTGGCAGCGCGACGACGACATCGAGTTCCTGCGCGCCATTTGGGAGAACCCCGAGTCGCTGAACCCGGCGGTGCGCGGCCGAGTGGTCACGCGCGAGGTGGCGGAGCGGCTGGCGCGGCTTTCCGCTTCGCTGGAGGGGCGCGGGATCGATGGCGAGCGGGTGGCGCGCTTCCTCATGCGCTGCATGTTCACCATGTTCGCGGAGGACGTGGGGCTGCTGCGCG
>DATAAG010000193.1:0-1815 GCA_036260235.1 Longimicrobium sp. | reverse complement strand
GCTTTCCGTGGGGCAGTGGCGCGAGCCTGGCAGCCCGCAGCCCGGTTCACCCCATCACCCCATCACTCCATCACCCCATCACTCCATCACCACCGTCACCGCTGCGGTGCGGTGCCGAACGGAATCCGCTCGGGCATCTCCGCGGCGACGTAGGCCATCACGGCCATCGCGGCGACGGACTTCGCCACGTCGCGCGGGTCCAGCTTGTCCGGCGTGTCTGCCGCGGTGTGGTGGTACCAGAAGTAGCGGCTCCCCTCCACCTCCAGCCCCATCCCCGGCACCCCCAGCTGCATGATGGGCCCGATGTCCGCGCCGCCCCCCGGCCGCCCGATGCTGTCCGCGCCGATCGGCGCCAGGAGCCCGCCGATCTGCCGCACGATCTCGTACGCGGCATCCGTCCCGCTGAAGCCGAAGCCGCGGGGCGCGAACACCCCGGCGTCGGACTCGATGGCGAGGACGTGGTTCGGCAGCTCGTCCCGGTGTGCGTCGCGGTAGGCGTTGGCGCCACGCAGGCCGTTCTCCTCGTTGGTCCACAGCACCACGCGCACCGTGCGCCGCGGCCGCAGCCCCAGCCGGTGCATCAGCCGCACCGCCTCCCAGGCGGCCACGCACCCGCCCGCGTCGTCCATCGCCCCGGGCGCCACGTCCCACGAGTCGATGTGCCCGCCGATCACCACCACCTCGTCCGGCCGCTCGCGCCCGCGGATCTCCGCCACCACGTTGCGCGAGGGGGCGTCGGGCAGCGTGTGCGCCTCCATCCGCAGCCGCACCCGCGGGCGGTCGCCGCGCTCACTCATCCGCCGCAGCATCATCGCGTCCTCCATCGAGAGCGCGGCGGCGGGGATCTGGCGCACGCTGTCCGCGTAGCGCATGCCGCCCGTGTGCGGCGTCTGCATCCCGAACGGCCCCACGGAGCGGATCAGGCTGGCGACGGCGCCTGCCCGCGCGGCCGCGATGGCGCCGGTGCTGCGGTACTGCACCGTCTGGCCGTAGGTGGTGAAGGGCACGTCGAAGAGGACGATGCGCCCGCGCGCCTCGTCCGCGCGCCGCGCCAGCTCGTCGAAGCTGCCGACCACCAGCACCTCCGCCTCGATCCCCTCCGGCGGCGTGCCGATGCTGCCGCCCAGCCCCAGCATGTGCAGCTCCACCTGGCGGGGCGCCAGGAGCGTGGCGGACTCGCGCCCGCGCACCCAGCGCGGCACCATCACCGGCTCGGTGTGCACGTTCTCCAGCCCGTCCTCCCGCATCTCCTGCACGATCCAGTCGATGGCCTGCTCCAGCTCCGGCGTGCCGCTGAAGCGCGGGCCAAAGCGGTCCACCAGCTCGGCGATGCGCAGCCACGCGGCGCTGTCGGCGGTGGCGGCGCGGATCAGGCTGTCCGCCGCGGCGCGGTAGCGGGACGCGTCCTGCGCCGCGGCCGGCGTGGCGATGAGGAGCGCGAGCGCGGTCGCGACGGGGAGAAAGCGGGCAGGGATCGGGATCGGGCGGATCATCGGCACCTTCGGCAGCGAGTGTGGATGATGCACGTCGCCGCCAATCTGCGGAATCTTGCGCCCGTCGGCCACTCCTGGGCGCCTGCGAAAGAAAATCTCAATGCAGAGGACGCGGAGGAGAAAAGAGAGTACGCGGAGGAAACCCGTCGGCTCCTCTGCGTACTCTCTTTTCGCCTCTGTTGTACCGGAATCCGGATAAAACTGTCATTCTGAGTCCTTAACGGCTGCGCCGATCCTGTAGGACGAAAGACGTCTCGCACGAATCTCTCGTCCCCATCAACCTCCCCCAGGGGTTTTTGGGGGAGGTTGAGGGATGACGAAC
>DATAAG010000192.1:0-2573 GCA_036260235.1 Longimicrobium sp. | reverse complement strand
GCGGCGGCTCTCGGAGCTGGAGCTGCTGGGCGCGGCCGAGCGCCGGCAGCTGCTGGCGGAGTGGAGCGGAGCGGGGGCGCAGGGGGCGCCGGCGGGGTGCGTGCACGGGCTCTTCGCCGAGTGGGTGGCGCGCACCCCCGGGGCGGTCGCGCTGCGCTTCGCGGACGAGGAGGTCACCTACGCGGAGCTGGAGGAGCGCGCCAACCGGCTCGCCCGCCTGCTCGTCCGCCGCGGCATCGTCCTGGAGAGCCGGGTCGGGCTCTGCCTGGAGCGCTCGGCCGAGCTGGTCGTCGCCATGCTCGCCGTGCTCAAGGCCGGCGCCGCCTACGTCCCCCTCGACCCCGCCTACCCGGCCGAGCGCCTGGCGCTGATGGCCGAGGACGCCGGCCTCGCCGCGCTCCTCACCCGCGAGCACCTGCGGGACGCCCTGGCGGGCCTCGCGGGCGGGACGCTCTGCCTGGACACGCTGGCCGGCGAGCTGGCGGCCACCCCGGCCGAGCCGCTGCGCGTGGAGGTGCCGGCCGAGGCGCTCGCCTACGTGATCTACACCTCCGGCTCCACCGGCCGGCCCAAGGGCGTGGCCGTGCCGCATCGGGGCGTGGTGCGCCTGGTGCGGGAGACGGACTTCGCGCAGCTCGAGGCCTCCGACCGCGTCGTGCAGGTGTCGAACATGTCTTTCGACGCGGCCACCTTCGAGGTCTGGGGCGCGCTCCTCAACGGCAGCTGCCTGGTCGGCGCCGAGCGCGAGGTGGTGCTCTCGCCCGAGCGCCTGGCGGACTTCCTCCGGCGCGAGGGGGTGACGGCGACGTTCCTGACCTCGGCGCTCTTCAACCAGACGGTGCGCGCGGTGCCGGGCGCGTTCGCGACGATGCGCCACGTGCTGGTCGGCGGCGACGCGGTGGACCCGACGGCGATGCGGGCGGCGCTGGAGGCGGGCGGCCCCGAGCGGCTGCTGAACGCGTACGGTCCCACGGAGAATACCACCTTCAGCGCGTGGCACCGGGTGGAGGCGGTGGAGGCGGGCGCGGCGACGGTGCCGATCGGGCGCGCGGTGGCGATCTCGACGCTGTACGTGCTGGACGCGGCGCTGAACCCGGCGCCGGTCGGGGTGGCCGGGGAGCTGTACGTGGGGGGCGCGGGGGTGGCGCGCGGCTACCTGGGACGCCCGGAGCTGACGGCGGAGAAGTTCGTCCCCGACGCCTTCGGGCCCGCTGGCGCGCGGCTGTACCGGACCGGCGACCGGGTGCGCTGGAACACCGCGGGGGCGATCGAGTTCCTGGGGCGGGTGGACCACCAGGTGAAGATCCGCGGCTTCCGCATCGAGCCGGGGGAGGTCGCCGCCGTGCTGCTGGAGCACCCGGCGGTGCGCGACGCGCTGGTGGTGGTGCGGGAGGACGGCCCCGGGGAGCGGCGGCTGGTGGCCTACGCCGCGGCGGAGGCGCCGACGGCGGAGCTGCGGGAGCACCTGAGGGGGCGACTTCCCGAGTACATGGTGCCCTCGGCGTTCGTGGTGCTGGAGGTGCTCCCGCTCACCCCCAACGGGAAGGTGGACCGCTCGGCGCTCCCGGAGCCGGAGGCGGGGAGCGGAGCGGGCGCGTATGTGGCCCCGCGCGGCGCGGTGGAGGAGCTCCTGGCGGAGATCTTCGCCGGGGTGCTGGAGCAGGAGCGGGTGGGGGTGGAGGACGACTTCTTCGCGCTGGGCGGGCACTCGCTGCTGGCGACGCGGGTGGTCTCCCGGGTGCGCGAGGTGCTGGGGGTGGAGCTGCCGCTGCGGGCGCTCTTCGAGGCGCCCACCGTGGCCGGGCTGGCCGCGCGCGCCGACCAGGCGCTCCGCGAGGGGAGCGGGCTGGCCGCCCCGCCGCTCGTCCCGGTGCCGCGGGACCGGCCGCTCCCCCTCTCCTTCGCGCAGCAGCGGCTGTGGTTCATCGATCGGCTGGAACCGGGGAGCGCGGCGTACAACATGCCCTTCCCGCTGCGGCTGCGGGGGGTGCTGGACGTGCGCGCCCTGGAGCAGGCGCTGGAGGAGCTGGTGCGGCGCCACGAGACGTTGCGCACCGTCTTCGCGCGGGTGGACGGCGAGCCCGTCCAGGTGATCCGGGAGCCCGCCCCGGTGGCGCTGGAGGTGACCGACCTGCGGGACCTGCCCGAGGAGGAGCGCGAGGGCGAGGCGCTGCGCGTGGTGGCGGAGGAGGCCGCGGGGCCGTTCGACCTGGAAGCCGGTCCGCTGCTGCGGTCGTGCCTGCTGCGGCTGGGCGACGAGGAGTGGGTGCTGCTCTTCACCCTGCACCACATCGTCAGCGACGGGTGGAGCCTGGGCGTGCTGGTGCGCGAGGTCTGCGAGCTCTACGCCGCCTTCCGCGAGGGCCGCGAGCCCGCGCTCCCCGAGCTGTCGGTGCAGTACGCGGACTTCGCCGCGTGGCAGCGGGTCTGGCTGACGGGCGAGGTCCTGGAGCGACAGCTGGGCTGGTGGCGGGAGGCGCTGTCCGGCGCCCCGCCGCTCCTGGAGATCCCGACCGACCGGCCCCGGACGCTGGCTCAGGATCCGCGCGGCGCGGCCTCCACCTTCTCGCTCC